>NZ_JBVYOJ010000017.1:0-170740 GCF_056120465.1 Paenibacillus sp. sgz302148 | reverse complement strand
TTCCTCCTCTGAATGGGTCTCGACAACTACATTCTAAACGAGGATTCTGCCTATGGCTCCCCCTTTTTTAGAGAACCTAGCATTTTACACAATTATATAGACTCAACTTGGAAATCTGCCCACTACGCACGAATGGGGAAAAATAACTGCATAATCGCAGTTATTCATTTCCGAGGCAGAGGAGTGCGGAAATAACTGCACTTTTACATCTATCGTTTCATGAGCGAACAGGAGGCAGGTGGCCGTTTATCAGCGAGTATTCGTTGCTTTCTGGCGTTATCGCTTGCTCTTCTTCCGCCTCCCGATCTCTTCGGTGACGACAAAAGCAAGCTCCTCGTTGTCATACAACGATAATGCGCTAAGCAGCGTTTCGTCGGCAATGTGTCCGGCTTCCGCTTTCGGCACGGTCAGCTCGACCGCTTGACGGAGCGCTTCGTTCGTCTCTTGCTGCGGATAAGCGCGGCGGTACAGCTCAACCGGATCGAGATCGTGGTTGACACACCATTGTGCAAAAATAAGAATCATCATCTGCTCATCGCGCTCATAGCTACGGATAATCTCTTGTTCCCGTTCTTTTGAAAACATTGTAAATACCCCTTCCGGACGGTAATATGGGTTCATTATAACGAAGCACAGGGATGTCCACAATGATCTCTATGGGAAATTAAGTATCGATTGCCGTTGACATTACTACGAAATCGTATTAAACTGAACTCAGAAATTACGAAATCGTACTAAAGGAGCTGCCGGCATGCAACAGCTATACGATCTCTTCCTCAAGACCGGTCTGCGTCCGTTCGCTTTCATGGCCGACACGCTGCAGCTCGAACAGAAAGTGACCCGCTCGGATTTGTCGACGCTGCTTATTTTGCTCTTTCGGGGAGACCTGACGATGTCGGAGCTGGCGGCCGAGATGGGGGCGCCTCTAAGTTCAATGACCAGCATTGCGAAGCGGCTTGAACGCAAAGGTTTCATTGCCCGGGCTACATCTGCAGAAGACCAGCGGGTTAAGCTCGTCACGCTGACGCAGGAGGGACTGCGGCTGGCCAAAGATTCGGAACAGATCATGATGGCCATGCTGAGCAGGCTGGAGTCGGCGTTTACGCCGGAAGAGATGGAGCAGTTCACGAAACTTCTGCTCAAGGCGGCCAGGGTTTTCCAAGAAGAGGGGCCTGTAAAGCTTCGAGAGACAAAGGTTCAACCCGTCAAAATTAAGATTGAGGAATGACCGGCTGCGGCCGGGTTTATTTTTAATTAATTACTACGAAATCGTACTAAAAGGAGAGAGTGGACATGAGAATCATCATCTATACGGGCAAGGGCGGAGTCGGCAAAACGAGCATAGCGGCAGCCACGGCGGCGAAAATGGCGAAACAGGGCAAACGCACATTGATACTTAGCACCGATGCAGCACATAGTTTGGCGGATTCGCTGGCCGTGCCAATTGGGCCGGATCCGGTTCAGGTCGGCGAAAACTTATGGGGGCAAGAGGTGAACAGCCTCCGGGAGACGGAGAACAACTGGGGAGCCGTTCAGGGTTGGCTGACCGCCTTGCTCGACAAAGCGCAGCTCAAAGATATTATGACGGAAGAAATGCTGGTGTTTCCCGGCATGGAGGAGCTGTTCAGCTTGCTGCAGATCAAGGAACACGCTCAAAGCGGGCGATACGATGTGTTGGTGGTGGATTGTGCCCCGACCGGCGAGACGCTGCGGCTGCTCAGTTACCCGAACGTATTGAATTGGTGGCTGGAGAAAATATTCCCGCACGAGCGCAGGTTGATCAAGCTTGTTCGGCCGGTGGCCAAGTTTGTGAACAGTATTGAGCTTCCTTCGGATGACGTGTTGGACAGCATCGAGCGTTTTGCGCGCGGGCTCGAAGAAATGCAGCGGATCGTCCTGGACCCGGAGACCACGTCGGTGAGAATCGTATTGAATCCCGAGAAGATGGTGCTGGCCGAGGCGAAACGCTCTTTCACTTATTTGAATTTATTCGGGTTCAACACGGATGCGGTCATCGTGAATCGAGTGCTGCCGGATGAGGCAGGTGAAGGGTTTTTCGCCTATTGGCGAGACATCCAAAAGAAGTACGAGCAAGAAATCGTATCGAACTTCCAGCCGCTGCCGATTCTGAAAGCGCCGATGATGCAGAAGGAAGTGATCGGCCTGCCCGTTCTTGAAGAATTGGCGGACATCGTTTACGGAGAGCAGGATCCTTCGGCGATGTTTTATCGCGGCAGAACGGAAACGATTCGTGAAGAGAACGGGGAGATGCTGCTGGAACTTATGATTCCTTTTGTCGATAAGGCGGATTTGGACTTAACGCAGACAGGCGACGAGTTGACGGTCGATGCGGGTGCTTACAAACGCAAGGTTATTTTGCCAAGACCGCTTATGGGCCGGCAGGTTGCAGGTGCGAGATACGCGGAGGACCGGCTGATCATCCGTTTCGGCAAAAGGGATACGACTACTGTACAAGGAAAGGGCTGAGGATCGATGAGAAGCGCAGGGTTAGGAATGGAGCGAATGTTGGAAAATCTGTCACGGGTAGAAAGGTTGTTGGAGAACCTGGAGCGACGCCAACCGGAGCGGCATGTAAGAAACGCCGTCAAGGAATGGCTGCTCGCTTCCCGGGCGGTGATCGTTAGCGTCATGGATACGATCGAGGAAGAATCAAACGTCCCGAAAGCCCGTAAAGTCAACATTTCTGATGAATGAACGGATGCCGGGGCGAGAAATGAAGAGATAAGAAGAGAGGGAGAGGAGATCATATGGTGAGCGGGATCAAACGTCAAGTCGGGTTGCTGTTGATGTTGACCGGGTTGCTTCATACGGTAATCGGGCTCGTGATTTACATGAAGCAGCTTCAACCGATGGTCACCGCGGGCTTGTTGAATACGGTGGTGAAGGGACAATGGGAGCGTGGAACCGCGTTCTGGTTTATGATGTTCGGCTTCATGCTCATACTTATCGGTTATACGGCGGATTGGCTCATGAAAAAGAAGGGGATTGCGCCACCTGCTGCTTTAGGGCGGATGCTGTTCGCGGTGTGCTTGATCGGGGCTGTCATCATGCCGGTGTCGGGTTTCTGGCTTGGTCTTCCTCAGGCTTGGATCCTCATGCGTAAGTGATGATGGACGACTTCGGCGCGAACGAAGGCATCATCCTTATCGCCGCGACCCAGAATCTTCGGAATTGAAGACATTGCAAATTCCCCTTCCGGACGGTAATATGGGTTCATTATAGCGAAGAGCAGGGGGCCCACAATGATCATCAACGAAAAAATCAAAGCGTCCGAGGTGCACTTAACCGGCATAAACGGCGAAGATTTAGGCATCGTGCCGACTTCCGAGGCGCTGGCGATGGCGAAAAAGCTGAAGGTCGACCTCGTCTGCACGTCGCTCATGAGCAGCCCGCCGCCATGCAAGCTAATCGGCGCGGGCGCGGCGAAGCAAGAGAAGCAGCAGGCCGAGCGCAAGCAGGACCATGTCGCGAAGGTGAAGGAAATCCGTCTTACGCCGCGGATCGAGGATCACGATTACGAGACGAAAAAGCAGCAGGCGGAGCGCATCCTGCAGTCAGGCGACGCCGTCCAGTTCGTCGTCAAGATTCAGGGCAAAGAAGGCGCGGCGGCCAAAGAACTGCTGGAGTCGCTGATCAAGGAGCTGAAAACCGTCGGCCGGCCGAAAACCGGCATCCAGCTCAGCGGCAAGCAAGCTGCCGTGCAAGTGGACCCGGTCGGGTAGGGAAGCGTGTAGCGGAGCAAAACTGCATATGCTGATGTGCGAGTCGCAAATGGCATAATGATCGAAAAGATGGTATCCAACCGGATGCCGTCTTTTTATTATGAAATGGTAAAGGTGAGTATAGCATTGTAAAAATGCGTATATTGAGAGGCGATAAAACGCTTTCTATAATTAAAGACGTAGAATCCTTAACGACAATAGGGGGTACAAAGATGAAGAAGCGATTGATGAAATTGAGCTTATCCATTCTGCTCGTATCTGCATTAGGCGCCATGACCGCTTGCAGCGGCAGCTCGTCGAATCAGCAGCAAAACGATTCGTCTGCGCCGACTGAGCAAACGGGAGGATCTTCCATCGACCCGATGGGAAAGTACGATCCGCCGATCGAATTGACGACGGTACGAGGCGTCTCGAACATCAAGTTTGACGAAGGCGAAACAATGGACAAGAATGCGATTTACGACGCATACGAGAAGGATCTCGGCATCAAAATCAAGAACAACTGGGTTTCCGACAAAGCTGCGGATAAGCTGAAAATCGCAATTGCTTCAAACGACATTCCAGACTTCTTTAAGGTTGACGCAAGTCAACTGCAGCAATTGCAGGAAGCCGATATGATTGCGGATCTTACGGACATTTTTGACAAGTACGCAACCGAAAAAACAAAGGAATGGTTTCATCTTGACGGAGGACGCCAGCTCAGCACGGCTACCTTCAATGACAAGCTAATGGCAATCCCGGGAACGGACAATCCGTACAATGGCTCCGCTTATTTATGGATCCGCAAAGATTGGCTGGAGAAGCTGGGTCTGCCAGCGCCGAAAACGATCCAGGACGTCCTCAAGATCGCTGATGAATTTGCTAAAAAAAATCCGGGAGGGACCGACAAGACGTATGCCTTCGCATTAAACAGCGATATTTTTAGCGGAGCTTACGATCTGACAGGCTTTTTCAACGGTTATCACGCTTATCCGGGCATGTGGTTAAAGGATTTCTCGGGCAAGCTGGTGAATGGAACGATTATGCCGGAAATGAAGCAGGCGCTGGGGCAATTGCAGGATATGTATAAAGCCGGACTGATCGATCCCGAATTTGCCGTGAAAGATGCGGATAAAGAAAACGAACTTGTCACTGCCAATAACATTGGAATGGCTTATGGCGCATTCTGGCTAAGCATTTGGCCGCTGCAGTCTGCCGCTGTGCAGGACGGGAAGCTTGTCCAGGACTGGGAAGCGTATC
The DNA here is from genome assembly GCF_056120465.1 of Paenibacillus sp. sgz302148. Lineage (NCBI taxonomy): Bacteria > Bacillati > Bacillota > Bacilli > Caryophanales > Paenibacillaceae > Paenibacillus > Paenibacillus sp. sgz302148. The sequence goes on along the minus strand of NZ_JBVYOJ010000017.1, from coordinate 165,758 downwards.
CGATCGTTTCAAATGACGACAAGCCGGCGAAGACCTCAGTTGGTATAGGGGTAGGCAGCTATATCGTTGTAAACAAAAATGCGAAGCACCCTGAAGCCGTCATCAAACTGCTCAATAAATGGATTGAAGTCCAAACGAATTTGACGGATGCCAACAAGGTATACATGTTCGGGAAATCGGGTGTCGATAAGAGCGCGCTCCTGTGGAAGATCAACCCAACCGTCATGTTCGCCCAGGATGAAAACCTGCCTGCCGGTAGACTGCTTCCGAAAGCGATCGAGGCGAAAGACCCGTCGGTGCTCGGATCGAATCCGGAAATGAATTCCCGTTACAAACGCGTGGAGAAATATTTGGCTGGCGATATGTCCATGTGGAACGAATGGGCAATCTCCAAGCCGGGCGGATCGTTTGCGATCATGGACCAGTACGATCGGGAAAAACGGTACCTGATCGATGAGTTCTACGGTACACTGACACCGACCATGCTCGAAAAGCAAGGGATTCTGGATGATAAGATGAAGGAAGTTTTCACCAAAATCATTATGAACAAAGCATCTATAGACGAATTCGACAAATTCGTCGACGAATGGAAGAAGCTCGGCGGGGAGCAAATGACCCAAGAAGTAAATGATTGGTATGCAAAAATAAAAAAATAAGATGAGGAAAGGGGTGTTCGGGAAGGCGGTAAGGAGCCGCATTCCCGGGCACTTCAATCTTCTACGGGCAAAAATACGGATGGAGGTTGTGAATCTTGCGGAAATTGCTGCGAAGCGAAAAGCTGCCTTTGCATCTTCTGCTGCTGCCAAGCTTGGCTATACTGGCCGTCTACAGCTACTGGCCGATGGCGGGGATGGCGATTGCTTTCGAGAAATTCATTCCGACCAAGGGAATATTCGGATCGCCATGGGTCGGATGGAAAAACTTCGAATACATATTCGAAATGCCTGATACCAATAGGGTCGTTATCAATACGCTGTTTATCGCATCCATGAAGGTTGTCGTGGGTCTGATCGTGCCTATTGCCGTTTCTTTGCTGCTGAATGAAGTGAGGAAGAATGCATTTAAGAGAACCTTTCAAACGCTTGTCTATTTGCCGCATTTTCTCTCCTGGGTTATCCTGGGCGGTATCTTAATCGATTTGTTGTCGCCATCCAATGGTCTGGTCAACCAAATCCTTGGCATGTTTGGGGTCAAGCCGATTTTTTTTCTTGGAGAGAACAGTTGGTTTCGGTTTGTTCTCGTCTCGTCCGATGTATGGAAAGAATTCGGATTTAGTACGATTGTGTACTTGGCTGCTTTGACGGGCATTAACCCCAGCTTATATGAAGCGGCGGAAATCGACGGAGCCAATCGGTGGCAGCAGACCTTGTATGTAACGCTGCCCGGCATCATGCCGATTGCTATTTTGATGGTCACCTTGAGTATCGGGAATATCTTGAATGCGGGCTTCGACCAAATATTCAATCTATACAGTCCGCCAGTCTATGAAAGCGGCGATATAATCGATACGCTTGTGTATCGCCTCGGGATTTTAAAAGCGCAGTACGGGCTTGCTACGGCAGTCGGACTGTTTAAGTCTACCGTATCCTTATTTTTGATATCCATTTCCTATTATCTGGCTTACCGATTTGCAAACTACCGCATTTTTTAGGCTTGAAGGGGTGAAGTAACATGGTTTCTCGCGCATCGATAAGTAGAAAAGTATTCCTTGCCTGCAACTACGCCTTCTTAACGGTGCTCTCTCTGCTTTGCGTGCTGCCGCTCATTCATATCTTGGCGGTTTCGTTTAGTTCAGGAGCTGCCGCGTCTGCCGGGATTGTGAAGCTGTGGCCGGTAGAGTTTACAACGGCGGCCTATCAGAATATATTGAATAAAGTGCAATACCTTACTGCGTTTGGGGTGTCCGTCAAGCGAGTGGTGCTAGGAACGGCGCTCAACTTGCTGTTGACGATCACTGCCGCTTATCCGTTGTCCAAGGATTCGTCCTATTTCCGTTTTCGGACACTTTATGTCTGGATATTCGTCATTACGATATTATTCAGCGGCGGCTTGATCCCATGGTTCATGACGATCAAGGCAACGGGACTTATAGATACAATCTGGGCGCTCATTCTCCCGGGAGCGGTGCCTGTTTTTAACGTCATTTTGCTTCTCAATTTTTTTCGCAGCTTGCCGAAGGAACTGGAAGAGTCGGCCCGAATGGACGGAGCGGGGCATTTTACGATATTATGGAAATTTTTCGTTCCGCTTTCGCTCCCGGCTCTGGCAACCATCACGCTGTTTAGCATGGTGGGACACTGGAACAGCTGGTTTGACGGCCTGATTCTGATGAATGATCCGAAACATTATCCAATGCAAACGTTCCTGCAAACGATCATTATCAGCAAAGACCCGCGGTTTTTGTCGGCTGAGGAAGCCCAATTGCTGGCGAATATGTCCGATCGGACAAGTACGGCCGCTCAAATCTATGTCGCGGCTATGCCTATTTTGCTCGTTTATCCTTTCCTGCAGCGCTTCTTCGTGAAAGGGATTGTGATGGGCAGCGTGAAGGAATAGCCGATAACCGGCCGTTGCTAGACGAAACAAGGAGAGGTGGTCAACGTTGCAAGGATTTCGCAAATCGTCGCCGATATTTTTGCGGCTTGTATTGGCCTTTATTATCATATTGACTCCCTTGTTTCTGATCATGTTTGCTTTCATCGAAAAAGGTAAGGATGATTTGAGGAATAAAATTTCGGAATCGATCATGGACAAAAACGTAAACGTTCTGCGATCGCTAGAGATTGAAACCGAGCGGATCCTGAGGTTGCTGCCGGAATTCGTATTGGATAACGATTTGCTGATATTGGCGGCAAACGGCAAAGAAATGGATGATTACGAAAAAATCGAAAAAATACAAGCCATTCTGCGCAGACTCAAACTTGTGGAGCGTTCGAGTCCGTATATTTCGGAAGTGAAGACCTATATTCCTTCTATAAACCGGACCATCTCGAGTTCGGGGTTTCAAACGTCGATCAACGTACCGGAATTTACGGAAATGGCAAGCTTGGACAAGCATGAAGGTTCGCTCGTTTCCTGGGACAGGCGTCTCTGGATTCGTTTCCGCTATGGAGGAGCTTTAAACCGCCGCCCGATGTTCGTGCAAAGCGTGGAGCTTTCTTTGCCCGAACTCCGGAAATTGTTATCGGGCGCCGATCGCTCGCTTGGAACGAACACGGAGCTCGTTCGATTTTCCGATCAATTCAACCTGTCCACCGACAACAATCCGGAACGAACTCAGTGGCTGATGGCCCGTTTACAGCAATGGGGGGAACCTTCGGGCATCAAGTCCGTTACCTACGGCAAAGAGCCGTATATTGTTGCCTATCGGTTGTCTCCTCTGCTTGGAATGTACATGGTGTCGATCATACCGGAAAGCAGCTTGCTGGGCGAAATGAGAACGTATGAAACGAGGCTGTGGGTACTTTTTGCCGTATCGTTGGCGCTTATCGTCATCTTTTCTTATTCCATCTATCGAATCATTCATAAGCCGCTCAAAAAATTGGTCGTCACATTCCGAAGTACAAAGAGTGGGTATTTGCAACAGATTGAATTACCGCGTCGCAACGACGAATTCACCTATTTGTATCAAGGCTATAACGATATGGTGGCAAGACTGGACGAGCTGATCCGGGAAGTATATCAGCAGAAGATAATCAGTCAGCGCCATGAACTAAAGCGATTGCAATCGCAAATTAACCCGCATTTTTTATACAATTGTTTATTCGTATTGAATCAGCTCATTTTATCGGGAGAGATGGAAACCTCGTACCGGTTTTCGCTTTCCGTCGGGCAGTACTTTCAGCTGATGACGCGGGACGGTGCCGACGAAATACCGCTGGAAGAAGAAATCGCGCATAGCCGAACTTATGTCAATATCCAAACCATTTGTTTTGGCGACCGCATTGACGTTATCTTTCCGGAGCGTGTATCGTTCAGCCGTTCGTTGATCGTACCGCGGCTGATTGTACAGCCCGTTATCGAAAATGCTTATAAATATGCGTTCGGCAATAAACATGCAGGGGGCAAACTTTGCGTTCATGTGAACGAGGACAATGCATATATTTCGATCCATGTTGAGGATAACGGGGATGTGCTGGCAGATCACGACATCATGCAGTTGCAGGAACGAATATTAAGTACACCGGGCTCCAACGAGGATATAACGGGTCTGAACAACGTGCACAGACGTATTTGGTTAAAGTTTGGAGAAGAAAGCGGAATATCGCTTGGGAGGTCTAGTTTGGGCGGTTTGCGGGTAAGCCTTCGATTCAAGATCGAGCAATTTCTGCAATCCGGGGGGAAGTGAACATGTATCGATTACTCGTAGTGGATGACGTTCCGATTATCGTCGACAATTTAGCGGAATCGCTTCTGGAGGAAGAAACGCTCGATGTAGAAGTGTACAAAGCCTATTCTGGAATGGAAGCGCTTGACGTCTTGATGAAGCATAAAATCGACGTTGTCCTGTCCGACATCAAGATGCCGCATATGGAAGGCATTGCTTTGCTTCAGGAAATCAAGGCGCAATGGCCGAGATGCAAGGTGATTTTTCTAACCAGCTACAACGATTTCAATTATGTGCAAAGCGCGCTGAGTTTGGGTGCGTTCGACTATATTTTGAAAACGGAAGAGCAAGCGAAAATTGTGCAAGTCGTGTCAAGGGCAATTCAAGCTCTTGAGGAAGAGTTTGTATCGAGGAAGCTTGTCGAGAAGGCCGAACAGCATATGAGGCGGGCCATCCCGTCGCTTCAAAAGGAATACATGGTGGCGCTGCTGCACGGCAAGTCGAAAGATCGTTTTCGTCTCGAACAGGATTTTGCAGAAACAGGCATTCCTCTGCACAGCGGCTTTCCCGTATTTCTGTTGATCGCGCGCATCGATAGCTGGCGTAACGTCTCGATGAAGCGGCCTGAGCAAGAGTTGCTCATTTTTGCCGTACAGAACATCATGGAAGAATGTTTGGGCGAAGGGGCGACTTATTTTTCGATCATTTACGAACATTCCCAAATGATATGGTTCATTCAGCCGAAGAAGCTTGAAGCTCTCCAGGCAGAAGACGAAGTCTGGCAGCGTACGTTTTATTTCGTTAAAGGGATGCTGGAAACGATCCAGAACGCGTGCCGGGATTTGCTGCGGTTGCCCGTCTCCTTCGTATTAAGCGAGCGACCCGGCGAATGGACGGGGGTTTCCGAGAAGTTCGACCGATTGCTTTCGCTATTGGCGCAAGAAATCGGTTTGCAAAGCGAAGTGCTCCTGGTAGAAGGAAGCGGTCGAACAACATCCGGTATCGTAACAGAGAGTCCCGGTAAAGTCATCGGCTTCTCCTTGCAAAGGAAATTTCAACTGATCGCCTACCACCTCGAAAATCGGGGAGAAGAGCAATTTACGGCCGTACTCGATGAAGTACTGAACGGTCTTGCAAGTGAAGAGTGCAACGATTATCTCAAGATGGAAATCTATCATTCGCTTGCATCGATATTCATGTCCTACATGAACAGGCACGATTTGATGCGAAAAGTGATTGAGCACGTGCCGATCGGCAAGTTGTTCGATACGAGCGAAATTATTTCGTGGGTGGAGTTGATTGAATATTTCAGACGATTGGCTGAGCGTATATTCGAATGCCATAAGAACGATAAGGACAAGAGTACGCATCTTATTGTCGACAAAGTGCACGAATATGTTCATGCGAACGTAGCCGCCAATATATCGTTATCTGAACTTGCCGAACAGGTCCATTTGAATGCGTCGTATTTATCCCGCTTATATAAAAGTGTCACAGGTATCGGCATATCCGAGTACGTTGCTTCGGTTCGCAATGAAAAAGCAAAGATGCTGCTCAAGGAGACAAACATGAAAACCCAGGATATTGCCAAAGCGGTAGGTTATTTATCCCCGCTTGCTTTTTCCCGATTTTTCAAAAAATACAACGACGTTACACCGCAAGAGTATCGCAACGGCAGATAGAGGAGGAACAAAATGATCATCAATATAGAGCAATTCGGAGCGAAGCCGGAACCAGGTTTCGACAACACGCTGGCCGTTAGGTCCGCCCTGGAATATTGCAGGGGAATCGAAGGCGCGATACTCGTATTTCCGCAGGGGAGCTACCATTTTTGGCCCGACAAGGCCGAGGAGAAGCAACTGTTCATTTCGAATCACGATCAGGAGGGGCTGCGCCGAATCGCTATCCGGCTGGTTGCTCGGAGCGGGCTGACGATCGACGGACAAGGATCCGAATTTATTTTTCATGGCCCGATGATCCCGTTCGCAATCGACAACTGCCGCAATGTGACCGTACGAAATCTTACGATCGATTGGGAGGCGCCGATGTTTGCCCAAGGAACGGTGTCCCGCGCCGACTCCGGTTCGTTCGACATCGAGCTGCCGGAGGGGACCCAATATAAAGTTGATAACAACGCGATTTGGTTCGATTTTGGCGGAAAACCCGAAAGAGTGTGGGGACTGAACGAGTTCGACAGCCGGACGAAAGCGCCTGCCTATCAAAGCGGCGACAGATTAAGCTGGGGAAACTATCGCAAGGTGAGCGTGGAACAATCGCATCCGGGCACGATTACTTATCGAGGCGATAACATACAACCACCCCAGGTTGGCAACGTCATCGTCATGCGTTTCGGAAGAAGAGAGAATCCGGCTTTTTTCGTCAATGGCGGAGAGAACGTCAATTTGGAGTCGATTTCCGTCCACCATGCCCCCGGTATGGGGCTTCTCGCCCAATGGTGTACGAATATCCGCTTGCACAAGTTCAACGTTATGCGCAGACCGGGATCGGACCGTATGGTTACCGCTACGGCGGATGCCACTCATTTCGTATATTGCCGCGGTACGGTGACGATTGACCATTGTTTATTCGAGAATCAATTGGACGATCCATGCAACGTACACGGCATTTATGCCAGAATAACCGAAAAGCTCGGCAACGACCGGATTATGGTCGAACTCGCTCATGGCATGGCCAAAGGGATCAAGATCGCCGAGCCGGGGGATCAAATTGAGTTTGTGCAGAGAGAGTCGCTCTTAACGTATGCAAATGCAACGGTTAAAGATGTGAAAGTTTTGAATAAGGACTATATCATAGTTGAACTCGAACAGCCGCTGCCGGATGATGTGGATATTTTGGACTGCATCGGTAATACATCATGGCATCCCGATCTGGCGGTCACCCATTCTATTGTCAGGGCAAACCGCGCCCGCGGATTTTTGATCACCACGTCGGGCAACGTTCTTCTTGAACATAACAAGATCAGTGCTCCAGGGGCGGGCATTAAAATATCCGGCGACGCCAACTCCTGGTTCGAGTCCGGAGCCGTAAGGCAAGTTATGATTCGCAACAATGAGTTTACGGATTGCAATTATTGCTGTCCGGATTGGGGAACCGCCGTGATCGATATCGATCCCGAGATCGAGCGGCCGGAGGCGTATGACCAATGCTACCATCGCAATATTTCGATCGAAAACAATCGATTCGTTACGTTCGATGTTGGTATCGTGAACGGATATTCCGTCGACGGGTTCACCTTCGTGAATAATGTCATCGAGCGAAGCGACTCTTACCCGCAGCACCACGTTATGAAATACCCGATACAGCTTAAAGCGTGTAAAAATGTTGTCATTTCGGGCAACCAATGTGCGGAAGGGGTGCAAACCGTAGCTCTGGTGGGCGATGAAGAGATGGAGCTAGCGTAACGAACATTGGGAAAGGACCGGATATCAGGGGGGGAGGCACGAGGGACCGACGGCGTCTCCTCCAAATGGCATCTCAGGAGGTCAGGGGGCGTGAAGTCCCCCTAGGGCTGGGCCTAGCGGAAATCGAACCGCTTGGGCGCAGCCCTTTTGGCATTGATGGGGTGAGTGATTCGAGTTAGGCATCATCTGCTCGTCTCGATCGTAATTCGGGAGATCGGCATGACCATGAGGGGGAGTCTCTCGATGGAGCGTGCAGACTGCTTTACATTGAAACTACCATGCCTTAAGGGATGAGCAGTATTCTGCCCGTAGCTTTGCGTTGCTCGAAACGTGCGTGCGCCTCTGCGGCTTCCGCTAACGAGTAGGAGCGGTCGACGGGAACGACGAATTTCCCCTCTTTCGTCCATTCGATCAATAGCGGGATGAACTCCGGCCAGTCTTTGCGGTAAGGGAGGCCGTTCGTCCGGGTAATGAACAAGGAACCCTTCTCCTGCAGTGTCATCAAATCGATTGGCGGAACATAACCGCTTGCCTGCCCGTAAATGACCAAGTAACCGCCGAGGCCAAGGCTGTCGAGATTGGCTTCGAACGTATCTTTACCGACGCCGTCGTACACGACATGAACGCCGCGGCCTACGGTGATGCGCCTTGCTTCTTTGGCGATATCCGACTGGGTCGAAATCATGATCTCATCCGCCCCGTATTGACGGGCAATCTCCCCTTTTTCCTCCGTCGATGTAACCCCGATCACGCGCCCGCCCCGCAGCTTGATCATCTGAACGAGCAGAAGTCCCAAGCCACCCGCAGCTGCTTGAACTAGACACCAATCCCCGGATTTCACGGGATAGGTCTTGTGGGTGAAGGCGTATGCCAGGAATCCCTGTGTAAGTCCAGCGGCCGCTTGTTCGAAGCTAAGCTCATCCGGGATCGGCATGATCCGGTCCGCCCGGGTAACGGCATGTGTCGCATACGTGCCTGTTCCTCCGAAAATCAACACGCGATCGCCGACCTTGAGATGGGCGGGGCAATCGGGCCCAAGCGACTCAACCGTGCCGACGCCTTGACTGCCGGGCGTTAAGGGGAGAGCAGCCGCCAGTCCGCCTTGCTCCTTATAAAACTCCTGCTTCACCAGATCCCCCCGCCGGTGCTGCACATCAAGAAAGTTAACCGAAGCGGCATGAATGCGGACAAGCGCTTCACCCGCCCCCGGAACCAACGGATCTATTTCTTCAAGCTGCATTACTTCAGGACCGCCGTAGGCGTGAATGCGTATGGCTTTCATCATCGGGATCGCTCCCAAATAGTTTCCTGGAAACAATAATAACAACGGTGGTGCTGTTCGTCAATATGGTTTCTTGGAAACTTTATTTGTCCGTGCAAAATTGATATACTGTAGTAACATGTCGATGAAAAAGGTGGATCGGATGGAGACGAACAAAACTCAAGCTGTACAAGCTTCGGATAAACTTCCATTGATCGCGAACGTAATGGAATTGTTCGAACAAGTCGGGAAGCGGATGCAAGCGGAGGATGACGAAGAGCATCGTTGGCTTCGCGAGCACTGCGACAACCCTGCATTGGAGAAGCTGCTCAGGGACATGACTGTTATGGAGCTTCATGTCGTTGACGCAATCGGCCGCTTGGAGCCGGTGAACGGCATCACGATTTCCAAAACATCGGGCATTCCCAAAGGCAGCGTATCCAAAATTACGCGAAGGCTGGTAACCCGGAAGCTGATCGAAACCGAATTTTTGCCCAATAACAAAAAAGAAATCCTGTTCCGCACAACGCCGCTCGGCCAGGAGCTATACGAGCTGCATCTAGCGCTGCATCAGCAGATGGAGCGGGGGGTTATACAATTCCTGCAAAAGTACGAGACTCATGAGTTGGAGTTTGTCGTGAGGATTTTTAAGGATGCTCTGGAGACGTCTTGGGTGAATCCGAAGCAGGAGGAGAGCCTTAAAGCCAAATAAGAGCTGTGGTGTTACGCTCCGATATGTGTTAGTATGTACCATTATGATAAAGGACGTGACATCGTGATCATCATCACCATTCCGACGCCGGATGTAACCATTGCCAAGCAGGATGCGCCGCAGTTGAGCCATATTTACGGTTTTACGGATTTTCACCTGATTTCCAGGGAAAGGGGCGGCATCTTTATGTTCTATAACGATAAGGACGAGCTGCTGTTTATCGGCAAAGCAAGGAAGTTGCGGCCAAGGATTAAAAAACATTTCGAGGATACCGTGTCGCCGATCAAAAACCATCGGAACGAAGTAACCAAAATCGAGGTTTGCATCGTGGAAGACCCTGTCGATCGGGAAATCTACGAGACCTATATCGTCAATAAGTTCAAGGCAAAATACAACGTGGACAAAGTGTATTATAACGGCTAGGAGACCCTATGACATTTCAAGAATTGAACATCATCCCCGCGATTTTAAAAGCATTAAGCAAAGAAAACTATTCGACACCGACGCCTATACAAGAACAGGCGATTCCCGCGGTGTTGGCTGGCAGGGATTTACTCGGCTGCGCCCAAACCGGAACCGGGAAAACGGCTGCATTTGCGATTCCGATTATCCAGCGGCTAAGCCAGCATCCGAATAAACCGAATATGCAGCGGCGGATTCGATCATTGATTTTGACGCCGACTCGTGAACTGGCGATTCAAATTTTGGATAACATGCAAGCTTACGGCCGATATACCGATTTGCGTTGTTTGGCTATCGTTGGCGGCGTTTCGCAGAAGGCGCAGGAGCGGTCACTGGAGCAAGGCGCGGACGTCGTCATTGCAACGCCCGGCCGGCTGATGGATCTGGTGAACCAAAGGCTGATCGACCTGCAGCATGTTCAGGTATTGGTGCTGGATGAAGCAGATCGTATGTTGGACATGGGCTTTATCCATGACGTGAAGAGAATCATCGCCAAATTGCCAAGCAAGAAGCAAACGCTTTTCTTCTCGGCCACAATGCCGCCGGAAATCGCCAATTTGGTCAAATCACTTCTCGTGAATCCGGTGAAGATCGAAATCACGCCGGTTTCATCGACGGTTGATCGAATTCAGGAATCGGTGTATTTCGTCGACAAGGAAAACAAGCAAAACTTATTGAATTTTCTGTTGCAGGACAAGTCCATTGCTTCAGCTCTGGTGTTCACTCGGACCAAACACGGGGCGGACCGCGTCGTCCGCGGACTGAACAAAATCGGCGTCACCGCTCAGGCCATTCACGGGAATAAGTCCCAGAATGCCCGCCAAACGGCTTTAAGCAATTTCAAAAGCGGTGTAACCCGCGTGCTGGTGGCAACCGACATCGCGGCAAGAGGAATTGATATCGAGGAACTATCGCATGTGATCAACATCAACCTTCCCAATATTCCGGAAACCTACGTTCATCGAATCGGCCGAACGGGCAGAGCGGGACACAGCGGGATTGCCATTTCCTTTTGCGAAAAAGACGAAATTCCGTATTTGCGGGATATTGAAAAGTTGACGAAAAAGACGATTCCCGTTGTGAAGGACCACCCATACCCGATGCTAGGCACAACGGAGCCGGTCAAGGTACAAGTACCCTCAAAACCAGCTTTCAAAAAGAAGTGAATCAACGAGCCCCTAAACTTGGTTTAGGGCTTTTTTCATTGCTCGGTAAGCAGCCATAAATAAGGCGTGCAGAAACCAATTGCCCATGGCAACCGGCTGCGCGTCTTTTTCGTATTGAGGTTGTTTGGATTATCCATAAAAAGGATATCGCGTGAAGCTCGCGAATAAAATACATAAAGATTAAGTAACGGGGTGATAATGTTGTCTCACCTGTTAGAAGATTTGTTTATTAGAATTGAGAACGTATTGAATACCCAATCTCAATCTAGTTTACCTATACTCTCATTCGAAGAGAATAAAATTGGCCTTTCAAGTGACGGATATTGGTACGTTCAAACTGCAAGCGGATACAGACAACTGAAACAATTGAGTGATTTTTTGTATGTTGAGAAATTGCTAGAAAGTTCTTTGGATACAATCTCAGCGCAAGTAGAAGATTTGTTATCTTCAGTTGATTTTGAATACGAGGATATTTACGAGGTATTTCCCTTTATTGAAATCGCGAAGTTTCCACTAGAGCAAGAACATAAATCTAATTACTGGATTGAATTGTCAATACAATGGATTGAGAAGATGCCAAGAGATAAACAACAATATTTTACGGAAGCTTTGAAGTTGAACCTGGAAGAAAAGAGAATTTCTCAACGCAATAGATACAAAATAAAACATCTATTAAAAGCAGTAGAAGCCGCCGACTACCCCTGAATATAAGAAATATAAGAGATAGGAGATCATAAACTTGAAATACATTCTTTTTCCTTATTTAAAGTATAAGGAAGTAAATGTCTATATCGATGAACAGAGTCAATTGTATTTAGTTTCGACTGGTAGATCCAAGAAATATGGACTGGCCGAAATAGATTGCATTATTAAATTAGAAGCTGGATTTTCTGATAGAAATCTTAAAGAGAAACTAATGGATTCATTTTCCAAATGCTATTCCATAGAATCTAAGGATACCATGGCTAATGAAACAGTAATGGGCAGACTTATGGGATTCAAATCGTATCCAAGAGCAGTAAGAGGTTTGAAATTAGTTTGTATATCTTGGAGACATAAAAAGGGATATAAAATAACACCGACTGAAAAGATAAAAGGAAGAGGTTTTGTTCATTTATCGAATCAAATTATTGAGGCAAATGATGAAACATTAATAAGTGCCGTAAGGAAGGGAGTTGAACTTGCAAGAATTATAAGTGAGTGAGGTACATCGTTAAAGGGGAGAATTTCTACATCAAGAGAGTTTTAATTCTACTAATAGAAGGAGACTTGACATGATGCTTAATACTGATGGGAGCTATGCTGTTGGATGGGGGACGTTAGCACTTATTAATGCGGGATTGGCTCAGAGCAAGAATAGAAGCGGTATAAATTGGTTTCTCATATCGCTATTAATAGGACCATTAGCAACATTATTTATAGTTGTTTGGGAGCGGAAATAAATTTTCGATTATTTGGAACCGAAATATATTGAAAAGCTTACTAACAGGGGAATTGTATGACAAAAAACAACAACGAAATGACTAAAAAAACAAAGTACTTTATGTACTTAGGCTCATTTCTATATGGGCTTTCAATGATCATTGGTCTAGCTTATTTATGGAGATTTATATTTCTAATAATACTTACACTGATACTAACATTTATAATCAATGAGCATATTAATGGACTGATAAAAAGGATATTAACAGTATTTCTATTCTTGCTCTTTGTAGGATCGTTGATTGGAATTGCACTAATGGTTATTAAGATGATGATAATATATCTAGTTAAATAATGAACGCCGAGTCGCGGCCAGATTTTAATATACAGTTGAGAGGATTGAAAAATGAAAACATTATATCGCCCTGTCGGGCTTATAGAAATGAAATTAATGCTTGATTTAAATTTGGCTGGTTTTCCCCCAAGATTACCGGAACAACCCATATTTTACCCAGTATTAAATAAACAATATGCTGATCAGATAGCAAAGGAATGGAATACAAAAGACAAATTTTCGGGTTATGTTGGATTCGTAACTGAATTTAATGTCTCAAGTCCGTTTATCGATAAATTCGAAGAACAAGTCGTTGGAGCTAGTCATCATAGAGAATTATGGATTCCCGCTGAAGAAATGGATCAATTAAACAATAATATTCTTGGTCCAATTCAATTAGTGGAAGTACATTATGGCTCAGATTATATTGGGTTAACACCAGAATTAACTGTTTTTGAAGATAAGGATCCTATAGAACAATTCAATATTTGGAAGAACATTTATGAGTACAACTCAATGGATTTTTACTGTGAAATTAGAGAACACTGGAAGTATATTTTTATGAATTATCAATAGGTATGAAGCCGACTATAGCAAATATGGAATAACTACTGGGAAGAAGAACGAAGTGTTAGTGGCAATGCAAGATTATTGGAAAGAACATTTCTCGAAAATTAATTTATTTGTACGTAAATAAATGCTCCTTGGTCTAATACAAGAACGTTAAATGAATTCCAAGGTGGTGTTACATGGATTTTTTTATAAATTACATATTAATCTATTTGATCATAGCTCTAGTCATTTATTTATCAATCATTCCGTTTACAAGGCTACAAAAGGGGTATAACCATTTTTTTACTTGGATTCTTCCTTCATTCGTAATAATTGGGCTAGTTAATGGTTTAGTACATTGCATTATCACTTTTAATTTGGAGGACTTTTTATCTTATCTTAAAGTCAAAAGCTCTAAAATAGAAACTTACTTACCGATTGCTATATTTATAGTATTTATGATCTGGAATCAAATGAAAAAAAGAAAAAAATGATGGAATGTTAAGATCAAGAGCTGGGAGTGAAACATAATCACATGATAAAACGAGCCTTAGTTGTAATGTTTTTATTTTTCTTTCAAGTTAATTCACAAGTCAACGCAGCCGTTCTGACCAAGGTAGTAACCCCAACATATAAAATTTTTATCGATAATAAAGAGCTCAAACTATCTGCGCCACCTTATTTACAAAACGGAACAACCATGGTACCTTTCCGCCCTGTCTTTAAGCAACTTGGATTAGATGTGGAATGGGATCCTGAACACAATCAAGTGGTGGGCAAAAATTCCGAATTGACGATTATACTGACCATTGGCTCGGTTTCCGCAAAAGTTAATGATGCTACTGAAGTCATGCCATTGGCACCAATTGTTCACAATGGAACGACCTATATCCCGCTTCGATTTGTTGGAAAGGCAAGTGGAGGAAGTGTAGAACTTTATGGTGGGGGATTAAATGTAGTCTGGATTACTTCTGCAAAACAGAACCAACTTTTTGATGCTGTGATAAACAAAAAAGTAGCGGAAGTCAAAAGGTTATTAGAATCAGGCGCTGATCCAACCGTTATGGTTGGCCCTTTGGGTCCTGCCATATATAACTTTGTTGATGATTCCGTTGAAATCGTTAAGTTGTTCTTGGAGAACGGAATGGATATCAATTATTTTGCTGAAGGCCAGTTCTACAGCACAACACTACTTCAAAATGCAGCTGGTGATGGTCGGGTGGAAGTCGTGAAATTCCTTTTAAATGCTGGTGCTGATCCCTCGCTAACAGCGGGCGCCAATTGGACTGCATTAGAAATGGCAGAGTATTGGAAAGGTCGAATTAAAAATGGATTTCAGAATATCATTGACCCCTCGAATACACCGTCTGTCGAGGCATACGAAGAGATCATTAAACTCCTAGGGGAAGCGGTGAAAAAATAAGATTTACGCGAATGAAATTTCGCTGACATCCCCAATAACGCCGCATTCACACACCGAACCTCTAACGAGACTCTCGGTCGCCAAGGGGATTTTCAAAGATGAAGAGTCAGGCGACCCATGCACTGCATCGCGGCTGGCTTTTCGAGATTTATGGTAGAGAGTCGCGAATACCAAAACGTTACATAAAATACAAACTGGGAAGTATGATGATTCAAGGGACGAAAGCGGGCGGATAGCTATGCCTTTTATTATTAGACAATACAATAAAGCAGATCAGGATCATATCGTCAAATTACATATTGATGGACTCAACCAATTTGGCGCCAGTATCGGGGACCCAGCGTTAGATAAAGACATCGAACAGATTGAGGAGACTTATATTCATAATAATGGCGAATTTCTTGTAGGGCTACAGGATAATAAAGTCGTATGCATGGGGGCCTTTAAAAAGATTGACGATGAAACTGCTGAAATTAAGAGAATCAGAATTGAAAGAGAGTATCGAGGAAGGGGGATCGGTGGAATTTTATTATCGGAACTAGAGAAGTCCGCCAGAGCCAAAGGTTATAGGAGAGTAGTACTTGATACCACCAGCAGACAGGTTCCAGCTCAAAAATTATTTAGTAGAAACGGTTATATAGAAACTGTTAGAAAACAATACAAAGAAATGGAATTAATTTATTATACGAAGATTCTGTAAGAATTATAAGGAATAGGTGAGTGAGGAAATGATGCTCAAATGAAATCGCCGGGAGGTTCAATATACCCTTATTATTACAAAGGCGGAGAAATCCATTGTTTAAAATACGGCAATACCTATAAAAACGAAGAAAAACTTTTTGAATTGATGAAACAAGAAGAAAAGTTTATTTTTGATACTAAGAAAAGATTGAAAATATGGGTAGACATGTATAAGACCGCGGTTACGCGTAGGGTACTGCAAGAGTTAACAAACAATATCTACAATTTGAAGGATCATATCGACAAACTTTCGTTTGTTGGATTATCGGGATTTAATAGATGGAGACTAAGAAGAAGGGTGAATAGACTGGGAATGAAGCTAAGAATATCATTTTATTCCGATCCTGAGGATGCGAAAACATGGCTAATCGATGAAAGATGAGTAAAGTGGTGACTTATTATACCAGCAGATTAAGGAAGTGTTTGAATGAAGAGAATCTTCATCTTTCTTTTCATATTGCTAGCAGGATGCCAGGATGTAGAGAAGTATGAGTTCGAATCAACGGAAGGATGCCCTTACGAAGGAGCAATTGTGGAGATAACTTACCCCAAAGTGATTCCATTCGATGCAATTGTTGAAATATGGAACGATAACAATTGGCGAAGTCCAAACCCAGATGCTATAAGAGGTCATACTATAACTGGTTTAATTGAAGGCTCTTTTGAAGGACCGGGTTGGGTTGTCACGAGCGCAACGATTCTTGATAAGAAAACGACGATCTATGTATGGGTCAATCAGGAATCCGATGAACGGAAACATAAACAGCAAATAAAAAAGGCGGAAAAGCTTTTTAAGAAAATACAAGCTCCGATTGAAAAAGAATATAAGGTAAAAGGGATCAGGCAAGATAAGGTGCATCTAGGATGCATCATTGATTAGTTGGAAAGACTGCCGCTCCGCGTACATTGACGATGAAATGGCAGTCTCCCTGTTTGCATCGTTACCCCGAAATAACCGTGATCGTATTCCCGGATCCGTTGGCGAAATATACCCGGTTGTTGTTTTCGTTAACGACGCCCGCCGACGTCCCGAGCCCGAGCCGCAGGTTCGATTTAATGATTTTGTTATTCGCTCCGTTAATGACGCTCGCCCTGCTCGGCGGCGCTTCTTCCCCCGCGGTCGAGACGTAGATTCGGTTCAGCTTGCGGCTAACGACAGGGATTCGCGGTGATTCGCCGTTTTGGATCGTGGCGATGATTTTGTTGGTTTTGCCGCAGATGACGGTGATCTTGCGGCTGCCGGTCGTATCATCCGGCGCGTAGATCCGGTTCGTCACCGGATTAACTGCCATCGTATCGATGGATGCGACGTTCGGAATCGTCGTGATCCGTTTGTTCGTCCGCCCGTTAACGACGGCGACGCTGGCCCCTTCGATTGCGATGTACAAACGATTGGTGCGCAAATTGAATGCGAGAGAATCCGGCCCTTGGCCGACTTTGATCGTTGCCATGCCCCGGTCCGTGCGGCCGCAGATGACAGTCGCCGTATCCGCTCCCGGATTCAGCACGTAGATGCGGTTCGTGAACGGATTGGCGGCAACCGTGTGCGGACCCGCGAAGCTCGGGTTCTGTTGGCCTACCTTCACCGTCGCGACGATCTTCTTCCGATTGCCGTCAAGGACCGTGACCGAGTTGCGTTGATTGTTTATCGCGTACAATTTGTTCGTCTTGACGTTCACCGCGATCGAAGCGAAGCCCCCTCCCACGTCAAAGGTACGGATAAGCTTTTGCCTTTTACCGTCGATCATGAACAGCTTTCCCGACAAGCCGCCGACATAGATTTGATTCGTTCGCGGATTAACGGCCGCAACGGCAGCATCCTCAATTCCCTTGATCGTTGCGATCACCCGATTCGTACGGCTGTTGATTACCGACACGGTATCGCTACCGTTATTCGTCACATACAATAAATTCGTCCGTTTGTTCAATGCGATGTCAATCGGCTTGCTCCCGACGCGAATCCTCGCGATGACTTTAATATCGCCCATTTCCAATGCTCCTCTCATTCACTCTTCACATTAGAATATGGAAGAGAAGAGCCGGGAGTTTGTACTTTTATTCGCATTCTAGTAAGATTCGACGCACATTTGATCTAGTCAACTCCAGGTTGAATTCATAATCAACCGCAATCGAATGAGGCTCCATTACGGTGATCGAAGGTTCGTGCTAAGATGGATTCATCAGCTGATAATCCAAAATCAGGGAGATGGGTCGATGAAGTTTAAACATAGGTTCGAAGATCGCGGAACTGCGGAAGGAACACGGGGTCACGCAAGAGCAGCTTGCTGGTGCGGTAGGCGTGTCCATAGCCGCAGTTTCGAAGTGGGAGTGTGCAAGCGCATATCCGGATATTACGCTTCTGCCTGCAATTTCGTCTTTTTTCAAGGTATCGGTGGATGCTTTGCTTGATCATCAGGTTGATTCCACGAACGTGCAGGAGTATAGAGATAAGCTAGAAGAGTTCGTTAAGAACATGGATTATCAAGCCGGACTACCTCTTGCTGAGGAAGCATTGAAGAAATATCCGAATGATTTTAGGATTCTTTATTTTATGGCGGGATTTACATCGTTTGGAGCTTCCGGGAATAGTGCGGACAGAAAAAGCACGGTGGAGAAAGCAATCGAATACTACAACAGGGCACTGGCCGTAAGGCCCCCGGATTCACCTACCAAAAAAGAAGCGATCATGCGAAGCATCGCATTTGATTACGGCTCGATCGGGGAGTATGACAAGGCAATCGCCATCCTTGAGGAGGTAAACGTCAACGGTTGTTTTGATCCTGACATCGCTTTTCACCTGAAAGAGAGCGGCAAATTAAGCGAAGCCAAGTCCAAAATGCAGAATTATTTGTTCAACATTGCTTTTGGTTTCGGCATGATCACCGGCACGCTGGCGGATTGTTACCGTGCGGAAAATAATCTCCGCTATGTAGTCGATTTGGAAAAATTCCAGGCGCAGTTTCTTGAAAATTTTACGCACGATACGCCGAACTATTGCGATCTCATTTGTGTTTGGAGTTTCCATGATTTGGCCAAGGTCCAAGCGGAAATCGGGGATTTCGACGGCATGTGGGAAAGTCTTGAAAAATGCGTATATCATGCGGTTCGTTTTGATCAAAATCCGTCGTATGCGGTGGACTCTGTCAAATATATGGACGGTTCGAAAAACTGGCTAGGTAACACCTCCTCGCAAAACGCTTGCCGCGGGGAAATCAAAGCTCTAAGAGCCGATTTTCCACAGTTCCAAGACGACACGAGAATGGTTGCCTTCATTCAAGAGCTCGAGGAAGCGGCTACCGACAAGCGCAGCACCGGCGTATGGAAGTAAAGGGCAATAGCCCACCCATCTAACCTACAAAGAAGAAAAAGCGGCGTACCAGGACCCCAAAATAGAGTCTTAGACGCCGCTGCTTTACATTTGCGATCTATCGTTTCCTCATTTTATAACAAATCGGTTCTGCGCTATCTGTCATTTCGCAATCCCAGTGCGGCCACCCATGCGATCAACACGCTGACGGTTGCGGCCATAAACGCATCCGAATAAGGGATAGCAGCATCCAGTCCGTATAGAGGATTCAAAGCCGTCGCGGCTCCCCGGCGTGCGGATAGTAATGCCCCGGTCATTCCCGCTCCTACGCCTGCTCCAAGGTATAAAGCCCCCTGGAATATCCCCATTCCGACACCGACCTGATCTGTAGCTAGCACGCTGACCGCAGCGTTATTAGCAGGGGAATTTGTTAGCGCAAAAGCGATTCCCGCGCCCAGGACGCCCGCACTGACCAAAAGGGGGGAAGCGGAGGCGAAGGTCGACAGGAATAAAGTTGAAGTCCCCATCAACGTCATCCCTGAAACGATCAGCCGTTTCGTCCCCAATCGATCCGAAATGCGGCCTACGAACGGAGAAAGAAGCGCCACGGACGCGCCTCCCGGCAGAAGAATCATACCCGCTTGACCGGGGGGAAGTCCGTTCACTTCCACGACCAGCAGCGGAACGAAAACAAGCACCGAAAAATAAGCAAACATCGAAAAAACAGCGACAATAACCGAACACACATAATATCTGTTTTTAAACAAGACCGGCGGCACAAACGGATGATCTACGGTGGTAATGCGCCAAACAAATCCAATCAAAGCGAATAGGGATCCTATCATACTACCCAATGATGAAAATGAAGCCCAACCGGCCGCTTCTCCCTGGGTTACGCCAAATAGAAGCAATCCAGCCGCAAGTCCGAGTAGCGATCCACCGGCGAAATCGAATGTTCGATGTGATCCAGCTTCCGAAACCGATTTGAGAGCCGGTAACACGAAGGACGCGCCAATCATGACAATGACGGTTAGGAAAAAGGTAAACCAGAACAGAGATTGCCACCCGAACAATTGACCGACCATCCCTCCCAAAATGGGACCTCCGGCTGTTCCGACCCCAATACAGCCTGCGATGACGCCGAGAGCCCCTCCTCGTTTTCCCGGCGGAAAAACTTTCGAAACGGCGATGACGGAAAGAACGGGAATGGCCGACATCCCGGCACCTTGAACCATTCGCCCCAAAACCAAGACGGGAAGGTTCGGAGCAAGTGCGCAAATCAGGCTTCCTATCGCCAGGATCACTACGGCGAAAATAAACAGCTTCTTCAGCGCGAAAAAATCCGACATGCGCCCGTAAAGGGGAACTCCGATCGCCAGTACAATTGCTACGCCGCTCACTACCCAGCTCACCTCAGCCTCCGAGGCTTTCAAATGTTCGCTTATGAGAGGGAGTACCGGGTTGACCATATCCACGGTGATTGCAGCGACAAGGACGGATAAAGCGAATACCATTAATACAAGGGTTGCCAACTTCATATTCAATTTCATTCGTGATTTGCCTCCTAAAAAATGATTCGTGTTTTTTTAGGAGGCAAAGTCAACTGCTTTTTTCACAAGCTCCTCACCCCATTGTATGCGCTGATCGTAAATTTCAATTTGCCGAGGACTGAGGCTCCTTACTGAAAATTAGATCGTAATTAGCTCTTGCCGTCTCGACATGCCAGTAATTTTCTCTTCCCCACTGTCTAAGTTCTCTCATTGGCTGAAGCAAACTTTCTCCCAAAAGAGTGAGCGAATATTCGACGGTTGGGGGCACGGTTGGCGTAATATGGCGTTGGACCAGCCCATTCCATTCCAGCTTTCGTACCGTTTGAGTGAGCATTTTTTTGGAAATGCCCTCGATTCTTCTTTCTATTTCTCCGTATCGCATGCTTCCGTTCTCCAATGCATAAATGACGAGTGCCGTCCATTTATTAGAAATGATTTCAAGAACTCTGCTATATCCGCACACCGCCAATGAGATGTCGGGTTGTTTTGTTTTGGCCGAAGATGTCAAATGATTTCCCTCCTATGCACCTCGAAGTTCCCAGGAAACCTTAAAGTGCCTACTTACATAAGTTTAGTTTATGAATTATTGTATGTCTATACCAACGGAGGAGCAACAATGGATATTCACTCTGCGGTTATGATTCTTCAATGGCAAGTGTGACAGACAAAAATTTTAATTTAATGGGAGAAATGAACATGCCAAATATTATTAAAGCCCGCCCTAAGCTATATGTGATGGATAACGGCCGAATGAGCATGGATAAAAACTGGATGATCGCCATGCATAATCCAGCTACGATCAGTAATCCTAATGCACCGACACAGTTCGTGGAATTTCCGATTTATACGGTATTGATCGATCATCCGGAAGGAAAAATTTTGTTCGATACGGCTTGCAACCCGAACTCGATGGGCATCGAAGGACGCTGGGCCGAATCCACTCAGCAGGCGTTCCCTTGGGTGGCGAGCGAGGAATGTTACCTGCACAACCGGCTGGAGCAGCTCCATGTTAGGCCTGAGGAGATCAAGTACGTCGTTGCCTCTCATTTGCATCTGGACCATGCCGGGTGCTTGGAAATGTTCACGAACGCTACGATTATCGTCCATGAAGATGAGCTGAACGGCACGTTGCAAAGCTATGCCCGCAACGAAAAAGAAGGAGCCTACGTCTGGGCGGACATCGATGCTTGGATCAAAAACCACTTGCAGTGGCGAACCGTCAAACGAAATGAAGATAATCTGGAATTGGCTGAAGGCATTAAGATTATTAACTTTGGCAGCGGCCATGCTTGGGGCATGTTAGGCTTGCACATTAAAATGCCGGAAATAGGAGGGGTCATCCTCGCTTCCGATACCATCTATACGGCAGAGAGTTACGGTCCACCAGTCAAGCCGCCGGGCATTATATACGATTCGATCGGCTATCGGAACGCGGTTGAGAAAATCCGCACGCTCGCTGCCCGAACGAATTCCCAAGTGTGGTTCGGGCATGATGCGGATCAATTCAAACAATTGCGTAAATCAACGGAAGGATACTACGAATAAGCAGGTCATTCCGAGCTTCCAGGCTGAATTCTATATAAAACGTTTATCAAACCTCGGGCGACATGCAAGGATAAGAATACGCGAGAAACTCGAACCCTTTGCTCTCCAGAATCGGCCGGCTCATTGGGCTGGCATCAACGACTAAATACCGATATCCTCGATGCCATGCGGCTAGGGCACGTATCGCAATGAGCGAGGTGTAGATTCCTTGCCCACGGTAGTCGGGCAAGGTTGAGCCGCCCCACAAACTGCCGAAGGATGTGCCTTCATGCAAGTACATCCAAGCCGCGCTGACGAGTTGGCCGTCTGCGTAGCACGCATAGATTTTCAGATGCTCCGGGTCGTTGCTCAAGTCTCGTTTCAAGCGTTCGCCCAGATCGCCATGCGGCTCTCCCCATATGGCTTCTTCCAGCACGATGATATCGTCGATCCCGGCTACATCTGTAATTTCACGGATATTGGCTGGGATCGCTCGCGGTAGAAGCGGATTTTCCTCATTCAGCTGCATCATCATCAATGCCTCAGGTTCGCCGATCTCAAACCCGTGTGCGTGCAGCTTCTCCTTCAAGTCGGCCGGCTGATCATAGTCGTATACCTTCCACTCGAACCGTTGACCCAACCCGCGAAAATATGCCACTTGCTCTTGAATGTCTTCCTCCACGTTTACGCCCTTCAGGTTCGAATAAATAATGAATCCGTCCTCGTCTGTGAGGGAGACCTCCCGAATGACCGGACCGGCCTTCTCGCGCCGCATGCCTGGGGTATTGTTCTCGATCCGTTGTTCTTTGTTGAACAGTCGAATCATTTCCTCTTTATTCATGTTCGTCCGCCTTAACTTGATTTGTAATGCTTTAAGCTTAGCTTTATTAGGTTCATATTTCAATATGGAAGCAAAAGGATATCGGCAGCTCAACATCGAACTATTGGTTAGAAGCAAATATCGAGAGGGAAGTGGTGAACCCAAGTGACTTTTCGCGAGAGGTTTCAGAAGTTCATTCGCTACATTAAGATCATCACGAAAATGTGAATTATATCATCCTGTGGAACTCGCGACGCCATCGAATCTAACTTCTTCAATAACATGGTTCTCGTTTTGGATCACAATAAGAATGGAGTAGGCTGCCGCGGCAACTACTCCATTCTTTGTTGTTTTTCATGATCCAATAGCCAATTTTTACGCGATATGCCGCCCCCGTATCCGCCCAAATCGCCGTTCGAATTGATGACGCGATGGCACGGAATGACGATCGCAAGTTGATTTGCTCCATTGGCTTGAGCTACGGCGCGAAAGGCGGTTGGTTTGCCGAGTGAACGGGCAAGCTCGAGGTAGGAGCGAGTTTCTCCCGGCGGTACGTTCATTAATTGCTCCCATACGCTTTTTTGAAAAGGCGATCCTAATAAAAAAAGCGGGGTTGTGAATGCGGTCAGCGTACCTTCGAAGTAACGGGCTAGCTCTCTTTCGATCGATCGGATCGGTTCCGTGGTTCCCGGGATAACCGCCGATTTTGTCCGTTTTCTAAGCCGTTCCACTTCGCGCTCCAGACCTCGGCGGTCAACAAATTCCAAGAGATAAAGCGCATGCTCGTCCCCGATGGCAACCATGGGGCCAAGACGCGTATCGATCCAAGATGCTTTGAGAATCTTCCCATCATCTAATCGAGTAGGTGCTGCTCCCATGATTCGGGAGAATGCGTCCCTGAAACCGCTGCTGGAATCATACCCGGCTGATAGCTGCGTATCGATGATCGTTTGTCCGGCCTTGATGTTCTTCAAGGCAAGCCCCATGCGGCGCGCGCGTGCGTATTCCACGAAGGTCATGCCGAATCGTTTCTTGAATTGCCTGCGTGCCGTCGATTCATCTACCGAGAGAGCCTTGAAATCTTGCCCTTTCCATCGTTTTTCGGGATTGTTCTCGACGGCTTCGACAAGCATGCGGACAACATCCGAAACTTGGTTCGGATGGGACAACGGACGGCATCGTTGACACGGCCGATAAGAGGCCAGTAGGGCCTGCTGCGCGGTCTCGAAAAATTCGCAGTTCTCAAACTTGGGCTTCCGTGCCGGACAAGTCGGACGGCAGAATACGCCGGTTGTCTTGACGCCTACATAAAATATACCCTCGTATTCCGTGTTTTTTTCCAATAATGCCTTGTAGTATTGTTCGTGACGTTCGGCGGTGATCATGGTCCACTTCCTAACCTTGAATGTATAGTTTTATTATAGAACTTCCGACAATAAACGTCGCCGAATTTCAGGCATTAATATTGATCCGAGATCGAAAGTTAATTTGCAGAAAGTTAAAAAGAATGATGCAGGCGGCGTCGGAGCACAATTTTCTTTCGCTGCCGCGGCAACCTGCATCATTTTTTGGAGCACCAGGGGCGCTGGATTTTAGTTAGCCTACCTCTCGCCTCAATACCCGCAAGCTGAAATCGCGTCCGAATTGTGGAAAAAGCGTGTTCCATAGCATGCCGATCGCCGCATCAATCTTCTCCATATTGGCCGAGCTGCCTACATCTACAGGGTCAAGGCCGATATCGCGACATAACCCGGTGACAACTTCCTTAGCCTCGGCATCGTCGCCACTCAGAAACGAAGTCGCATTCGTCGGACCGTATTGGGGGTTCGCCAATGCTTCCCATGGAAGCGCGTGATAAGCTCGAACAACGCGTGCATTTTTGGCTAGCCGCAACACTTCCAGATCTGCGGATTTTCCATCGAAACGGTTCGTGCAATTGATCAGGATTTTATTGTGCAGGTCACCCGCTTCTTCTAAAACTCGTTCAACGTCGTCATGAGGAACCGCCAGCAAGATCACTTCGCCGAAGGAAACGGCTTCCCGCACCGTTCCCGCTTGCGCATTAGTCCCGGCCTCCTGGAGTAAAGCCCGTATTTTATCGCTGTGCGGGTCGCGCGAACCGAACATCACCTGATGTCCGTGTTTAGCCCACATTTTCCCCAATGTTCCGCCCATATTTCCCGAACCGATCGAAGCAATTTTCATTTCGAAATCCCCCTTTTTAGTTGTTCAGCTGAACTTAAAATGTTTTCGTAATATCCCAACTTCTCTTTTGTTAGCTTAATGATGTTATCCAGTTCCCGGCGTTGTTTCTCCATTCTGCTCAAATGCTCTGAAAGAATCTTGCTTCGATTGGATAATAATTCAATCTCGTCAGCGTTCCAGTCGGCGGAATGGTTCTCGAAACATTGGCCTTCCTGAATGAACTGCTTAATGTCTTCCAACGATAACCCGGTTTTCTTCAAACAATTTAACGACGTCAACAGATGAACATTGTCGTCATTATACATGCGTACTCCACCGGCCCCTCGCTCAGGCGGCTTTAATAAACCTACCTTTTCGTAATACCTTAAAGTATCGGGACTGAAGCCAGTAAGATCGGCAACTTGCCGGATCGTATACATAAGTTCACCGCCACCTTTCTAACCCGATTGTAGCCGTTGGAGCCGACTCCAAGTCAACACTTTTTCGTCGATAATTTTGATGGGGAATTTGCCCGGCTTTGGCGCTCGCGAGCATGAAACCCCTTTATTTTTCTGCCATTTTAGTTATAAAATGAAGAATAAGAGGATCGAGAAGCTGAAAGGGCGGCTGGTTGGATGGGGCTTGTGCCGTTATTATTAAATACGCTTATCATTTTGATATCTGTTCTATGCTACCAGGTTTTCTGGCTGGACCGTGAAGATACGGAACCGAAGAACGAGCTTCTCATTTCGCTGCTTGCCTCCGCTGCCATCGTGCTTTGCATGACGTTCCCATTCCGAACGCACTTCGGATTTATTTACGATTTGCGCTCGGTGCCGATCACCCTTTGTTTTCTTTTCGGCGGGGTTCGGAGCACCCTCTTCGTTGGAGTCGTTTATTTATCCTACCGGTACTATTTGGGCGGGGCCGGTTTTTATACCGCCGTCATCATTTTTGGGTTTCTTTGCCTCGTTGTCAGTTGCTTCTATGTTTTTGCTCCCGCATTTTTTAGAAAAAGAAAAATGTTCATCGGCATCATTCTATTGGTAGTGTATACGGCGATCTTTTTTATCGCCGCCACGCTCCAAGTACACAATTTCGATCTCCGTTTTGATTTACATCTTGCTTTGCTCCAGCTCCTTCATTTTTCAATCAATCTGTTAACGATGGGCATTGCGTTTTACTTAATCGACGGCATGTTGGAGAAAAAGAGGCTGAAAGAGAAATTTCGGCGAGCCGAAAATTTATTTATCCTCGGAGAACTATCGGCAGCCTTCGTCCATGAAATCGGAAATCCATTGACGGCCGTGCATGGTTTCCTTCAGTTTATGATGAACCAGCCGGTCACCGACACGAAACGAAACGAATATTTGCATTTGATGATGACCGAGCTGCTGCATGCGGAATCGATTCTCGCCCAATATTTGTCGCTTGCCGAATCGCAGGCGGATACAAAGGAATCGATAGATTTGGGATCGCTTATTCAAGATGCAATCAAGACATTATCGCCCGCGGCCGCGGAAAATCTCGTACAGATCCAGGACAAGCTTCAATCCTTCGTCATGATCGAAGCCAACCCGCTGAAGCTTAAGCAATGTTTGATCCATATGATGAAAAATGGCATTGAAGCGATGAACGCTGGCGGGGTTTTAACGATTACATTAAAACAGAAGCGCAAAGAAATAGCGATTGACATTGTCGATACCGGAGCCGGGATGACCAAAGAGGAGATTAAACGGAAAGGCATGCCGTTTTATTCTACGAAAGAGAAAGGAACCGGATTGGAGACGATGGTCGCTTTCAGCATGATTAAAGAGTTAAAAGGCGACGTAGAAATCAAAAGCAAGAAAGGGGAAGGGACTTGCTGCTCGATCACGTTTCCCGTTGCCAACCGAAGGCCGGAGCCCGCTTAAACGATGCGAAGTTTAAATATACAGTCGCCTGAACACGATTGTGCGTTGTCGCGATTTTACAATACAATCGAAAGTTCGGTGAGCTATATTAAACAAAATGACTTTTCAAAATGGAGGGACCGGTAATGACCACGAACAAGTTCGGCATGTACGTGAAATTTACGACGCAACCGGGGCAACGCGACGCATTTGCCGAGCTGCTCTTGGAAGCGGCCGCAGCAATGAAGACCGTCCAAGGCTGCGATCTTTATGTCATCAACGTTGCGGACGACGAACCGGACGTTGTGTGGGTCACGGAGGTGTGGAGCGATTCCGCGGCACATGCGGCATCCTTGACATCGGAGTCGACCCAAGCGATGATTGGGCGCGCGAGGCCGATGATCGCGGGCGTCGAGCAAATTAAATTAAGCCCCCTTGGGGGAAAAGGCATCTAGTCTAGAGGTTTGGAATAGCATGATGTTCAGCAAGGAGAGGTGACTGGAATGACTAAGGCAAAAGGGAAAGTATCGGTTGAACTGCCGGTGATGCTCTTCGCCGATCAAGGCTCATGGGAAGAATGGCTGGAGCAGCATCATGACGATTCGCCTGGGGTCCGTTTGCAAATCGCGAAGAAGCAATCCGGCATTGTTTCGATTACTTACGATGAAGCGTTGGAAGGAGCCCTGTGCTACGGCTGGGTCGACAGCCAAAAGGAAGCTTGGGACGAGCGGCTTTGGATCCAGCGGTTCACGAAGCGGGGAAAGCGGAGCATCTGGTCGAAGGTGAACAAAGACAAAGCCGAGCGGCTAATCGCCGAGGGGCGGATGAAGCCTTCGGGGCTTGCTGCCATCGAAGCGGCGAAGGCAAGCGGGGAGTGGGACAAGGCGTACGAATCGCAGAGCAACGCTTCCTTGCCGGAGGATTTCGCGCAGCTGCTGGATCGCCACCCGCAAGCGAAAGCGTTCTACGAAACGTTGAACAAGACCAATCAATATGCGATAACGTTCCGAATTCATAGCGCTAAGAAGCCGGAAACCCGGACGAAGCGGATGACGCAGTTTATTGAGATGCTGGAGAAGGGCGAGAAGATTTATCCGTAAGAGGTGAGCGGCCGCTAGACCGTCGCCATAAACAAGCACGTTCCGAAAGTTTTCTCCGGAGCGTGCTTGTTTTTATGGTTGCGGCAGAATGCTTCACGAATGTATCGGTAATGCGCCGAAATCCGGCTCATGAGAGCAACAGATAAAGTCCCGGCAACTGCCGATCGTGGCGATCCCAATCGTTTCCTCATTCCTCTTCGGCTATCTAATCCGAATCGTTCGAATCGTTCGACTCGTCCGCATCATGCAGGCTGTTGGCAATTATCCGTTCCGACGCTGAAAATCCGCCATGAAATCGGCAAGCGCTCGGCAAGCATCCAGCGATACCGCATTATACGCGGATGCCCGGAGTCCCCCGACGCTGCGATGCCCGGCCAAGCCGTCGAAGCCGTGCTGTTCCGACTCCCGGATGAACCGCCCCTCCATCGCTTCGTCTGCCATTCGCCATGTCATATTCATCATGGACCGGTCCTTCTTGTCGATGATTCCTTGATAGAAGCCGCCGCTCGTATCCAGCGCGTTGTAAAGGAGGTTCGCTTTTTCGATGTTCCCGCGTTCTAACGCTTCAACTCCGCCTTGCTCACGCGCCCATTTCAATACTAGATTCATCATGTAGATGGAATGGACCGGCGGCGTGTTGTACAGGGACTTGTTGCGGACGAACGTTTCGTATCGCAAAATAACGGGAATGTCTCTGGATGCCCGGCTCAGCATATTATCGCGAACGATGACCGCAGTTACGCCCGCCGGTCCTAAATTTTTCTGGGCGCCCGCATACATGAAGGCAAATTGGTTAAAGTCCAATTTGCGGCTCAGCATGTCACTGGTCATATCGGCGATTAGCGGGATCGTTCCGGTATCGGGAATGGTGCTGTATTGCGATCCTTCAATGGTGTTGTTCGTCGTAATATGCACATATGCCGGGGTGTTACCCAGGAACAGCTCCGATAGGACAGGCATATTCGGGATGTCGCGCCAGTTCCTCTCTTTCGAGCTTGCCGCGATATGGGCATTGCCGACATAAACCGCTTCGTTGTAGGCTTTCTCCGAGAAGCTGCCCGACAACACATAATGCGCGACTTGGCCGTCCGCCAAAAAATTAAGCGGGAGCAGGGCGAACTGCGTGCTGGCGCCGCCACCCATGAACAGCACATGATAATCTTCCGACAGTCCGAGCAATTCCAGCAGCAATTGCTGGGTTTCTTCGTTAAGCTCCTCCACATGCTTGCTTCGATGGGACATCTCCATGAGCGACATGCCGCACGACTGTACTTCCAAAAACTCCTCTTGCGCCCGTTGCAGCACCTCTAGAGGCAACGCCGCCGGCCCCGGGTTAAAATTATAAATGCGGTGGGTCATGTTATTCTCCTCCTCGATTCGAAATGTAGACAAACAAAAAAACGCCCTCATCCGATTGGGACGAGGAGCGTTTGCTCGCGGTGCCACCCAACTTGAGAAACGCGTCGAAGGCGCTTCTCCTCTTGGTTCCGCGGTAACGGGCGGGTTCCGGTTAACTTAGAATGACGCGGGTTCGTCATTCTTGGCGAAAACGCCTCAGAGTTGGATGCTCTTCATCGGCACGATCAAGTATGGATTTGCACATAAATATATGCCGAATTCGGAGAATTGTCAATTCTCGTTTTGGAGAGCATGCAGGAAATGTACTCCAGTGGGGCGAAATCCTTCTGTTAACGATAAAGAAGCGGGTGTTGCTGAATGGATCATAGTGCGCAAGAGGCTATACGCCGGATCGAAGAAATGTTTCACGGATCGATTCGAGGGATTGAGGAGCCTTGGGAGCCAAGCGATTGGTCGATGACCTACAAAATATCGATCCGTCAGAATGACACTTGGAACAATACCTACTATCTGAAAGGGACTCCCCGCGAGCGCAAGGAAGCAGAGGTGACGAAGCGGCTGCATGAGCTTGCCCCCGACCTCGTGCCGGAGGTCGTAAGCGACGACTTGCTCACCGAATCGGCGTGGCGCTGGTTTCTGATGGCGGATGCCGGGTTATGTTCACATGAAGAACTTGGACTCGAAAATGCAATGAAGGCGGCATTTAAGTTAGGGGAGCTGCAACGTAGGTTGATGGCGACGGAGACTAGGCTGCAGTATCTTCTTCCGCAAAGCGGGGCTGACCGGCTGCAAGAAGCTGTCCGAGAAGTGGGCATGTGGGCTTTGCCGTACTGCGAAACGCGGCAAATCACTCTGATCCACCGCTTATTGGAACTGGACCCCGCTTGTTATGATGTGCATGCCGAAAGGCTGTGTATCATGCCATCGACATGCGTCCATCAAGATTTCTGGTCCGGTAATATTACGGTCCAAGGTGAGCAGGTCATGTTTATCGATTGGGGCGACGCGCAATGGGGAACCGGTGGGGTTTCTATTTACAATTTGATTTGTTCGGAAGACGAGTTGGGGGAACATGCCCGTGAACTATGGTCGGCGTATTTTAGCGGACTAGGCCGGGGGGATGACGAAGACTACGTTCAAAGCTGCGAGGTAGCGTATTTGGTTTCGCAAATGGTTCTTGAGAAACAAATTGCTGAGCTGCGGCAGCAGAAATTCGGCCCGGGCTTGATCCCTGCAGTCAAGAGACTTATGGAAATCTTGGCGAAGGAGTAGTGGAAAAGTGTCAATGAGATAGTGATAAGAGCCCCCTCCGCAAATGCAGAGAGGGCTTTTTCGAATTTCATGTTCAGTCTAAAACTTATTGCACCAATCTCCAGCCGGCTGCCGAGGGCCGGGCAAGATATTGGCCCAATACTCCTTCGGGATCCTCGATACCTACAACAATCCCACCCGCTGTAGGCAGAATGTGATGAATCTCGCCACCCTCGACAAGATCGGCTGCAAGCGGAGCCAGAATTGGGAGCAGCGTTTCCTCCAGCCACATTCGCTCCTTATACCAGCGCGGCGGCAAAACAGACGGCGGGTACCCCGAAAGAGGAGCACCGAGCGCTATCGCCATCTCTCGCGGCTCTTGAGGCAACCGGCGTCCTTCGCCGATGGCTGCCACAAAACGCAAAACCAGCTCGATCGTGTTCAGCACCTCGTCGTCGTTCAAGGAACCGTTCGCATAGCGAATTTCCACGGTTCCGATATCATGCCACGCGGCTAAATTAATTCCGCATCGATGCGATTGCGGCCGTCCGGGATTGCGAAGAGCCGCTGCTCCCGGATCGGCGATATAGCGCTCGCGCATCGCTTCGGTAACCGGTGGGCAGAAGAATAACCGGTGCTCGCTAGTTTGGAGCAGATCTTGCAGTGCCTGCTGGTATTGCAAGGCAGCATCGATGAAGGGAAGGATCATCGACTCGCCCCAATGTTCCAACCCGATATGCACATGAAGCCCGCAGCTCCAATTCGCGGAAGCGCCTTGCGTGCGGAGCCGCCGCAGCATCTCCTGAATTTGCCCGCGGTCTTTCCACCGGATCGGCGGGGGCTTCAGCTCGCTGCCTGAGTCCGCTCCGGTTTCGTCGATTTGATGCTCATCCAAGGACATGATCCATCCAGACAACAATTCGGTACCTTCCGGATCGCCTCCGATAAATTCGATTTCGACTCCGAATTTTAAATCCTGCCAATCCATAGTTCTAGGCCACATTTGCCGATCATCCTCTCTTATGGTGAAATGCGTTCATTCCAGCAAGAGAGAGGCGGGGCACGGGATTACCGGGGGACTTTTTTTCTATACATAAGCTCGCTCCTTCGATTTGTTTCGAATTCAAGTTATATTGTCATTGTATGTAAAATATCTCGAAGTATCAATATTGCCAAAAATAAACGATACAAATCATAAAGGTGGTTAAAGGAAGTCTTCCGAACATTACGAAATCATCGAACGCCTTCCGACGGTTCACCCGGCATGACGGGAATGTTAATGGCGTTGGAAAAATAAATCGTTAAGGTTCAAGCGATATGGCGCTTGGACTTTTTTTCTATATAAAGAGTCCAATCCCCGATGAAGTTCGGATCCATGCATTGCTCCAAACCTTACCACTTGCATCAATGTTGTATCCTATAGCTGAGTTGCACTGAAAAAGGAGGCGTAAGAATCATGAATAAACCAAAAATCATTTTAAATATGTTTGCATCCGTTGATGGAAGAATTTCGACGGGACCCGGCCGAAATGTCGCCGAATGGACGAAGCTCGGAATCGATGGCGGAGCCAATGAGATCGCTCACAGGCTGTATGACGATCTGGATTGTGACGGGTTATTATCCGGAAGCGAGTCGCTTGTCGTTTACGGCAAGCATGCGGTGCAATTGCAGCATGATGTATATTGGCCGAAGAAGTCCAAAGCCTATATCGTTTTCGACGGCAGCGGGAAAATCGATTGGGGGCAATCTCAAGGTTTATTGGTCGTCACGCGGGAGAATGTATCGGAAACGTACATACAGCAATTAAAAGATAAGCGGATTACGTATATGCAAGCCGGAGGGGGAGATCGCATCGATGTGAAAAAGGCGTTGGACATGCTGTATGCGCAAGGGTTTCGGCGGATTGGGCTAACGGGCGGCGGGACAATCAACGGGGTGTTTTTGCGGCAGGGGTTGATTGACGAAATCAGCATTGTATTTGCTCCCGTTGCAGTAGGAGGAACGCGAACTCCAACCATTTTCGATGCCAATGACCTGCTGGACCCCAGCTTACTTACCGAGCTTGAATTGATTCAGGCGAAGCCGTTGTCGAAAAATTTGGTTTGGGTCCATTATGAAGTGAAACATATGAGGGATTCATAGAAAAAAGGATTTCCAGCCGCGATCCAGAATATTTTTTTCAAAATATGTCCAAAAGCATCCGTCCCTGGCATCTATTGTTCGGATAGCCATTCAAGCGCATAAAGGAGTCGAATCGTGAACCATTTTGAAATCGGGCAACCCCCTGCCGATGAGCGGGTAGTAGACGAATCAACGTTAATCGAAAGAGCGCAGCAAGGAGACCATGACGCCTTCAGCGAGCTGGTCCGCAGGCATCGGTCGAAGGCCCACGCCTGGGCTTCGGGGATCACGCAGGATCCCTATATGGCCGACGACATCGTGCAGGATGCGCTGCTCAAAGCTTTTATGCACCTCGGCACGTTGGTTGACGTCGCTCGCTTCCTTCCTTGGCTGCATTCAATCGTCCGCAATCAGGCGATGATGAAACTCCGTCGCGGGGGAACGTACGGCAAGGAGCGGCCGTTCACGAGTTTTGAGTCCTCGGCCGTGTCCGGACGGGTCGACTGGGAAGACGTCGAGAGCATTCTGACCTATATGGTGCGAAACAAGGAGAAGCAGCAGGAAACGCACGCGAGTCCGGAGGAGGCGGTCGTCCGCAAGGAAACGCTGGAGACGATCCTCGGGTTGTTCACCTGCTTGAACCGCCGGGAGCGGGGTATCTTCGAAGCTTATTTTTTCCGGCACCTTTCGCCCGAGCAAATTGCGAGCATGTACGATACGACAAAGGCCAGCGTCTACAAGACGATTTCTCGCACCCGCCAGAAGCTGCAGCATGAGCGCATTCGAGTGTATATCAACGAATATTTGATCCAGCGAAGGGAGAAAAAACGGATGACGAAAAAATGTTTGGAACGACCGGCGATATATACGGAGCGGGTAGGCGACAGCCATTTTCTAGGCTCGAGGCCTTCGGTTACTTATTGCTTGTGGGGGCTGCTGCAGTACACCGACAAGAAGGGGATATCCCTTGCAGAAGTGAATGCGCTGACGGGGTACGCGTTTAGCCTGAATATTTTCAAGGAAACGGTTCATATCGGCGGCCCGTTCGTCTACACGGGGGAAGAGCAGTTCCCGCAGGCTCTGGCCAATCTCGGCTATGACTTCAAAGTGTTGAGCTTCGTGCCCGTTGAACCGGACACCGTAACCGACGTGTTGAATACGGCGCAGCACTCGATTGATCGCGGAGTGCCGATGATCTTATGGGATATTTTCCATGCCGAGTTCGGACTTATTTATGGCTACGACGATGACAAACGGCAGTTGAACGGGCTGGATAAGTTGAGGGAAGAGCCGCTCGCTTATGAACAAATCGGAAAAGGAAAAACCGCGGAAATCGGCCTCATCGCCATGAAGGAGCGTAACGGGATAGACCGGAGGACGGCGCTCGGCCATATGCTGGATCGGACGATTGAGCATGGGTACACGGCGGAGCCGATCAAGCACGCCGACGGCGAATTGACGAAAGGGCTTGCCGCGTATGATGCTTGGATTGAGGCGTTCCAGGGAGAGAAGCTTGTACCTTTTTTCAATGCCTACAATATCGTCGTTTATTCGGAGCTGCGCCGGTTTGCCGTACAGTTTCTGCGGGAGCTTGAAGAGGAGTTCAAGGATAACGAAAGGGCGGGGGCGTATATTCGGGAAGCTGCCGGCCATTATGATGCGGTAGCGGCGGCGCTGCAAAGTCTGGCCGAGTTGTTTCCTTTTCCCGGCGGAGGAGATCCGAAGGATGCGGGCAATATCGTTAAGGCCGTTAAGCTTTTACAGGAGGCGAAGCGTGCGGAGGCGGAAGGGCTTAAGGCGCTGAAGCAGCTGCGTGAATGCATCGCTTCGCTGCAAGCCGGAGGTGCGGAATGAATCGAATCGAGGTGCGCGGCGCGCGGATTCATCATCTTAAAGAGATCGATGTCTCCCTTCCGAAAGGGGAGTTTATCGTATTCACCGGCGTTAGCGGTTCGGGGAAATCGAGCCTTGCGTTCGATATTTTGTATGAAGAAGGTAGACGGCGTTATCTTCAGTCCATCGGCTTGAGTTTGCGCGCCGGCAGCGCGGACGACATCGAGCCGTTCGATGACATTTCCGGGCTCCCGCCCGCCATCTCCGTCGAGCA
Source organism: Paenibacillus sp. sgz302148 (assembly GCF_056120465.1). Classification (NCBI taxonomy): domain Bacteria; kingdom Bacillati; phylum Bacillota; class Bacilli; order Caryophanales; family Paenibacillaceae; genus Paenibacillus; species Paenibacillus sp. sgz302148. The sequence goes on along the minus strand of NZ_JBVYOJ010000017.1, from coordinate 130,720 downwards.
AAATACGATCCGGCAATCCAATCCGCGCAGCGTGGTCGGGACGAAGACGAAAATTCTCGAATATATCAAAATGCTGTTTGCGCTTGAAGGAAGATCGGCGGACGGTGGCAGGGCCAACCTGCCCGCGGAAGCGTTCGCGTACAATTTGCAGGCGGGCATGTGCGAGGCTTGTTACGGTCGCGGTTTTGTCACGGATATCGACATGAGCAAAGTGATTCCCGATCCGAGCCGGACTACGGAAAAAATATGCGCCGCGATTAGCTCGGTACTGTCGAGGGAAATTCAGAAGCTATCGAAGGATCGGGCAATCGATTGGGCGGATATCCCCTACGAGAAGCTGCCAAAAGAGACCCAGGCCGATTTTTTGCACGGCCGAGACGGTTTTACGGGCGTTGTCGCTTGGGTCCGGAACCGGATTCGGAACAAGCCGAATCAGCGGCTGCATTTGGAGCGAATGTATTGCGCAAGCATCGCTTGCAAGCAATGCAGCGGTTATCGCGTCAATGAGACGGCACGGAGCGTACGAATTCGCGGAAAACATGTCGGTGAGCTGTGCGGCATGACGATGGCCGATCTTTCGCTTTTTATGGAGGAGCTGCTCTTGTCGGGCGAGGATCTCACGCAACAAGGCAGGAAAATCGCAGAGCGGCTTGCCAAGCAGCTGCATTTGTTCCTGGATGTGGGGCTGTCGCATTTGACCGTGCTCCGCAGCATTCCGACCTTAAGCGGCGGTGAGCTGCAGCGGCTGTATCTCATGTTCCATCTGCAGTCTCAGTTCGACTCCCTGCTGTATGTGTTTGACGAGCCTACGGCGGGGCTGCACGAATCCGAAAAAGAAATGCTGCTGCACAAGCTGAAATCGCTCACCGCCTCCGGCAATACGGTCATCGTGGTGGAGCATGACGGCAATGTCATGCGGGGGGCGGACTACATCGTGGAGCTGGGCCCTTCCGCAGGCAAGCACGGTGGACAGCTTATATTTCAAGGCGCTTTGGAGGAGTACTTACTGTCCGAGTCGTCCGGCATCAGCCCGTATCTGTCGGGAACGAAGTCGCTGCCGTACAAGAGGCCGGAGCAACGCCGCAGCGTCACGGATGCGACCCCCAAGCTGGTCATCCGGCATGCGAACCTGCACAATCTCAAAGACGTGACGGCCACAATTCCGCTAGGCTGCATGGTAGGCGTGGCCGGCGTTTCCGGAAGCGGGAAAAGCACGTTGATCTCGGACACGCTCGTTCCGCTGCTTAAGCATGTGCTGAACACGGAGCAGGAAGAGGAACCGGAGGAATCCGACGAACAGGCCGATACTCAAGCATCCGCTTTGAACGAAATCGGCACTCTTGAGGGCTGGCAGGCGATCGAAAAATGCGTTGTCGTCACCCAGGAGCCGATCGGCCGGTTCAAAATGTCGATGCCGATGACGTACGTGGGCATTTGGGATAAAATCCGGCAAATTTTTGCGGAGCAGGAGGAGGCGGCGCGGCAAGGTTTAAGCCCGAGTCATTTTTCCTTTAATACCGAGCACGGGGCTTGCCCGGCGTGTAAGGGCGACGGTGTGGAAACGGTGGACATGGGACCGCTCGGCCTGATCAATCGGCCGTGCCTGGCCTGCAGGGGGACCCGGTATAAGGATGAGATTTTGCAAGTCACGTTCAAGGGGAAAAATATCCACGATGTCTTGATGACAAGCGTCGAGGACGCGCTGGAGTTGTTTTGCGAATACAAGGCGATCTCCCTCATGCTGCAAACGTTGATCAAGGTCGGCTTGGGCTACATTTCTCTTGGGCAGCCTGCTCCTACGCTCAGCGGCGGGGAGGCGCAGCGCATCAAGCTGGCGAAGGAACTCGGCAAAGCGCAGAAGAAGAATACGTTATATGTCCTGGACGAACCGACGTCGGGGTTAAGCTACACCGATATCGAAAGGCTGATGCTGCTGCTTGATGAGCTGACGGAACAGGGCAATACCGTCGTCATTACCGAGCATGACACGTCGATGCTGTCGTATTGCGACTGGGTCGTTGAAATGGGCCCACAAGGCGGCAGCGCCGGTGGGGAACGGATCGCGGAGGGTACGCCGGAAATGCTGGCCGCGCATCCCGAGTCCAAGATCGGGGCATATTTGAACATGCACCGGCCGGAACGTTTTCTTTTAACCAAATGATCCTAATTCGGAACCTCCGCGCAGTGGTACAATAACAGCAAACCGCGGAAAAGAGGGATAAAGCGATGGTTTGGATGATGGATCTCGACAAGCTCCATGCAAAGTCTATATGAGGACTGGAGCGGTCTTTTGCATGGAGCTGAATTAACGTACCGCTGATACTCTTGTGAAAGAGTAGAATAAACGGTCTTTCATATAGCTTTGCTTCCTTAAAAATCAATTATCTTTTTAAGGAGCGGAGTTTCCATGAAATATATGAAAGCAGACGTGATTTTTCCGGAAGAATTGCTGAAAGAAATACAGAAGTACGTAAGCGGCGAGCTGATCTACATCCCGAATCCAACGGGGCTTCGCAAAGGATGGGGCGAAAAATCCGGGTACCGCCGGGATTTGACCCTCCGAAATGAAGAGATTCGCCGGAAATTTGCCGAAGGCGCGTCGATCGACCAGCTAACCGAGACGTACCACCTGTCTTATGATAGTATCAAGAAGATCGTATATTCAAAGGTCAGATCATGACCGGCTTTGCGATAAGCTTTTACAAGCGAAAAAGCCCCTGCGACAGGAGTTTTTTCGCTTTTTTTGACCAAGCATTTACAAGTCGCGGGAGGGTCTATGTCCGAAAGAATCGCCAAATATAAGTTGGAGCCTGAACATTTTAAACCTCAGGATTACCGTGATGTAAGATGGTTGGCGGACGAAGATTTCAAGTTCGTCGAAGAGTTTTGGAATATGAGCTTTGACGATTGGAACATGACAAAGAAGCTTAACTATAAGTACTGCGCTATTATATTAGAAAATAAGATTGTTTCAATAGCGGCGGCATGGAGGTACTCCGATGAAAACTGGGAGGTGGCTGCTGTAAATACAAGAAAGGAATTTTCGAATCAGGGATTAGCCAAGAGGGTGGTCAGTTTCGTAACGGACTATATATTAAGCAACAATAGAATGCCTACTCTTTCTACTAGAGAAGATAACGACCGGATGAAAAGAGTAGCGGAATCGATTGGATATAGATTAAGCGAGATCGTGAACGGTTGAGGTGAGGATAAGTAAAGAAACCCGTGATAGGACCAAGGAGGCCATTATTCAATGACATTTATTTTGGAAGAAACGACGATTTCGAAAATTCAGGCCGCTTTTGCTTCGGGGGAATTGACCTCTCGCGAGCTGACGCGGATGTATTTGGAGCGCATCGCGAATTACGACAAGTCCGGCGTTTCGCTGAATGCGGTGCTGGAGCTGAATCCGGATGCGCTGTTCATTGCCGAGAAGCTGGATATGGAGCGAGCGGAAGGTACGGTCAGAGGGCCGATGCACGGCATACCGGTATTGATCAAGGACAATATCGACACATTGGATAATATGCATACGAGTGCGGGTTCGCTCGCCTTGGCGAATTCTTTTGCACCGAAGGATGCTTTTCTGGTCAAGAAGCTTCGGGAAGCGGGGGCGGTCATCCTCGGCAAGACGAACATGACGGAGCTCGCCAACTTTATGTCGGACCGCATGCCCAGCGGTTACAGCTCCCGGGGTGGCCAAGTGTTGAACCCGTATAACCCGGGCGCGCTGACGCCGGGTGGTTCAAGCTCCGGGTCTGCGGTTGCGGTAGCGGCCAATCTATGCGCGGTCGCCGTCGGAACCGAAACGTCGGGATCGATTCTGGACCCGGCTTGTCTGAACAGTCTGGTCGGGATCAAACCGACGTTAGGTCTAATCAGCCGTTCCGGCATTATTCCGATTACATACAGCCAGGATACGGCAGGGCCTTTGGCGCGGACGGTGGAGGACGCCGCGGTTCTTCTTGGCGCCATGGCAGGAGAAGACCCGGCCGACGCGCCGACGTTATTAAGCCGCGGCAGGGCGCATGGCGACTATACGAAATTTCTCGATCGGGACGGGCTCCGCGGGGCGCGCATCGGAATCAACCGCGGCTACGAGGAAGAGTTTAACGACGAGGAGAAGGAGCGGATCGCCGCGGCGATTGAAGTGATGCGGGAAGCCGGTGCGGAAATCGTCGAGGGCATCCGTCTTCCGCACATCGGCTCGGAATCGTGCGTGCTGATGTATGAATTCAAATCGGCGATCAACCGGTATTTGGCTTCGCTTGGGGCCCATGCTCCCGTAAAAACGCTGCGAGACATTATTCGTTTCAATAACGAGCATCATCAAGAGGCACTGAAATACGGCCAAGTTTTGCTGCTGAAAGCGGAGTTTGAAACTTCGGGAACGTTGACGGAGGCCAAGTACATCCGGGATCGGCTTCGCGACTTGAGGTTGTCCCGGGATGAGGGGATCGACCGGTTGTGCAAGGAGCATCGCCTCGACGCCTTGTTTTGTCCCGGCGTGACCGATTCGGCCGCAATTTCCGGATATCCGTCGATTATTGTTCCCGCAGGGCTTCTGAGCGACGGTACGCCATTTGGCGTGGCGTTCACCGGAGTCGCTTACAGCGAGCCCGCTTTGTTGCGATTGGCCTACGCATTTGAACAGCGCTATCCGGCGCGCATTCCTCCGATCCTTGCAGAGGAAAGATAATTATCAACCTAACTTACAGCCCTCAAGTCCTCCTTTGGACGAAAGGGCTGTTTTTTTGGGTGGGTATGGGATTTGCTGGGCGATCGTGATAGAATAGAAATAAAACCAAGTTTCATCAAATGAAATCGTGAGGTGAAGCAGATGTCCTTTTCTTTTGCCGGAATCGATCATATTCAATTGGCAGCACCCGAGGGCTGTGAAACGGAAGCAATGCGCTTCTATTCTGGACTACTCGGCTGGGCGGAAATTCCGAAGCCTGAACCGTTAAAGAAGCGTGGAGGTGTATGGTTCCAGTGCGGAGCACATCAGGTCCACATCGGCGTTCAGCTGGATTTTGTCCCTGCCAAGAAGGCACATCCCGGTTTTCAAGTCCGAAACCTGAATGAGCTGCGTGCCCATCTGCTGGCTCATCGAATCCCGGTCATCGACGACGATGCACGTTCCGATGAGGGCATTAAGCGTTTTTATGTCCAGGATCCGTTCGGCAATCGGCTTGAATTTCTAGAGTGGGTGAGTCTCCCTTCGTTCTGATATAATGAGAGAATGTTAACATTATACAGGAGATGGAAAAGTGAAGCCGATTACGATATTGATCGCGGACGATGAGGCCGAGATTGCAGACCTCATTTCGCTGCATTTAGATAAAGAAGGATACCATACGATCAAAGCCGCCGACGGGAATGAAGCTGTACAAGTCGTTCGGACGCATTCGATCGATCTGGCGATCTTGGACATTATGATGCCCAAGCTGGACGGGTATGAAGTAACCCGGCAAATTCGGGAACTGCATTCGATGCCGATCATCTTTTTGAGCGCGAAAGCGACCGACCTCGATAAAATTACCGGGCTGGTCAAAGGGGCTGACGATTATGTGACGAAGCCGTTCAACCCGATGGAGCTGGTTGCCCGCGTCAATGCTCAGCTTCGGCGTTCGATGCTGTTGAATCAACCGGTTGCGGAAGCGAGCGCCTCAGTGTTGGAAGTTGTCGCTGCAGGGCTCGCGATTTACCCGGAACAACGGGCCGTATACCTGCACGGCAAATCCGTAGAGCTAACGCCCAAAGAGTTTGACATCCTCTATTTGCTGGCGAGTTACCCGAAGAAAGTGTTTACTGCGGAACATATTTTCAAGCAGGTATGGGGCGAAGCCTACTATGAAGGCGGCAACACGGTAATGGTCCATATCCGCACGTTGCGGAAAAAGCTCGGAGAAGATATCCATAAAAAAAAATTGATCAAAACCGTATGGGGGGTGGGGTATACGTTCAATGTTTAAATGGATGCACAGCTTCCGCTTCAAAATGATCCTGTTACTTGGTCTAAGCCTTCTTTTATCAGGAAGCGTTACTTTCCTGATCTATAAGCTGCTCCAGCTATACTACCATACGACAAAGTTTGAAAATCCGTTGACTCCGGTTCGCTATTTCATGCGGGAGGTTGGGGATGTGAACGCGTTTTTGATTGTGTTCATCCCCCTGGCCATTTTGTTTTTCTTTATCCTCACCAAGCGTTACGCATCCTACTTTAATAAAATTTCAGCGGGAATTCATCATCTGGCAAACGGCGATTTCAACAGCCGGGTACAAATTTCCGCCCGCGACGAGTTCGGCGATATCGCCCAAGACATCAATCTGGCGAGCGAAAAGCTGCAAGCAGCCGTCGAACGGGGAGATTTCGCGGAGAGCAGCAAGGATCAACTGATCTTAAATTTGGCCCACGATTTGCGTACGCCACTGACATCGATTCTGGGCTACTTGGATTTTATTCTGAAAGGCGACGATCTGACCCCGGAACAGGTCAGGGATCATGCGAGCATCGCTTTTGCCAAATCGCAGCGGCTGGAAAGACTGATCGAAGAGCTGTTCGAAATCACGAGAATGAATTACGGCATGATTGCGATTGATAAAAAGCCGATCGACTTAAGCGAACTGCTTGAGCAATTAAACGTAGAGCTGTATCCTCTCATGGAGAGAAACCAGCTTGTGACCCGACTGCAAGTGACACCCCATCTGAATATTTGGGGTGACGGGGAACTGCTGGCCCGCGTATTCGAAAATCTTCTGACCAATGCCGTCCGTTATGGAAGCGACGGCCGATTTATCGATATTCGCGGTTACCTCGATGGCGAACAAGCCGTCGTTCAGGTGGTCAATTACGGCGATCCGATTCCTCAGGATGAGCTGCCGCACATCTTCGAAGTGTTCTTCAGAGGAGATCGGGCGCGGACGCATCAAGAAGGTAGCACCGGGCTCGGCTTGTTCATCGCCCGAAATATCGTGAGCCGGCATGACGGAGAAATTTCCGCGCAGAGCGACTTCATTCGCACGCTTTTTGAAGTGCGTTTGCCGATAAGAACGTCATGATTTAAGAAAAATTTTAACTTTACCCCACTTCTGATTTTAGAAGTTTCTTCTATCCTAATGAGGGACAAGAGGAAACTGATAATGAAGGAGCGGGGTTTTTTGGCATGAAAAGATGGTTCCGTACAGACGCCGCTGCGGCATTGCTGTTTCTTGCACCCGGCGGCATCGGGTTCGCGTTGTTCTACCTGATTCCGTTCACGATGGGTGTCTTCTACTCCTTCATGGATCGTACGGTGGGCGGCAACTTTGTCGGGCTGGAAAATTACCGGGAGCTGCTGGCAAGTGATTCGTTTCGCAAAGCGGCGTCCAATACGTTGTATTTTACCGCGGTCAGCGTTCCGGTCATGCTCGCGCTTTCGTTAGGCCTTGCCCTACTGCTGAATCGAAACATTTACATTCGGAATTGGCTGCGGACGGCTTACGTGCTGCCGCTTGTCGTACCCGTCGCTTCGATCGTTCTGATCTGGCAAATCCTGCTCGACTGGAACGGTTCGCTGAACGCATGGCTCAGTTATTTCGGGATCGAACGTACGGATTGGATGAAGACCGATGCGGCCCGGAATGTCGTCATTGTCGTATACCTTTGGAAAAACATCGGCTACAACATCATTTTATTTCTCGCCGGGCTGCAGCAAATTCCGAAGGATTATTACGAAACCGCCCAAATCGAAGGGGCCGGCCGGCTTCGGCAATTCGGCATTACGCTCGTTTATTTGACCTCAACGATGTTTTTCGTCGTCATCATGTCGATCATCAACTCCTTTAAGGTGTTCCGGGAAACGTACCTGATCGCGGGCGATTATCCGCAGGACAGCATCTACATGCTGCAGCATTACATGAACAACATGTTCATGTCGCTCGATATTCAGAAGCTGACCGCGGCGGCAACGATGATGGCGGGCTGCATTCTCGTCATAGTCATCGCGCTGTTCACGCTGGAACGCCGTTTTCGGAGCTATATGGAATAGAAGGGAGGTAGGATCGATTGCGAACATTGCGAAGACGAAGCGCGGCGTTATTGTGGAAATGGGCGTTAACCTGCTTCATGTCCGCGATTGCGTTAATCCTGTTGTTCCCGATGATCGTTACATTCACGAATGCGCTCATGACGGAACAAGAGATCGGCGTCAATTACGGGCAGATCGGGAAAATGGACGAAGCCGGCACTAGGGAAGCGCATCGTTTCGTCAATCTGAAGCTGCTGCCGGATCAAGTGTCGCTGGAGCAGTTCGGCGAAGTTTTGATACATAACTCGAAATTTCTAGCGATGTTCTGGAACTCAGTGCTCTTGGTCGTGCCGATCATCGCTGGACAAACTCTCGTCGCGGCGCTGTCCGCCTATGCATTCTCCAAGCTGCGGTTCCGCGGCCGGGAAGCGCTGTTTCTCGTCTATGTGCTCACGATGCTCATGCCGTTCCAAGTGACGCTAGTGCCAAACTATATCATGGCGGATAAGCTCGGGCTTCTGAACAGTCCGGGAGCGATCATTCTGCCCGGGATTTTCGCGGCGTTCGGCGTATTCATGCTCAGGCAGTTCACGCTGCATATCCCGTATGCGTACATCGAAGCAGCCAAGATGGACGGCGCAGGGCATTTACGGATTTTCTATACCGTAATCGTCCCGATGATCAGGCCTGGCCTGGCCGCGCTCGTCATCCTCTTGTTCGTCGATTATTGGAACATGGTCGAGCAGCCGCTTATTTTTATCGATGATGTGTTCAAACAACCGTTGTCGGTGTATTTGTCCAGTATCAACGAAGGCAAGCAGGGCGTTGCTTTCGCTGCGTCCGTGCTCTACATGGCGCCGATGGTGCTGCTGTTTCTGTACGCGGAAACGTATTTCATCGAAGGCATTCAGCTGTCCGGCATTAAGGGGTAGTTGCAAGGCAAGGAGGAAGAGGACATGGCCGTAGGGCTACAGGAAGAGCCGAAGGATCGCAATCGCAAACGAACGATTCGAGCCGTTTTTGGATTGTTTATTGGGGCGCTGGCGCTATTGACGTTATTCGGCAACACGTTGCAGTCGCTGACCTTACCGAAAGTAAGGACGGAAAAACCGGTCAGCGGCAGCCTTCTGCATACGCTTGAAGGAAGCGGCGTGCTGAAGCCGCTAGCGGAAGTCAAACTCGCGAATCCGGCGGGGTGGAAGGTCAAGAACATCCTGGTGAAAGAAGGCGACCGGGTAAAGAAAGGGCAGAAGCTGATCCTATACGACAGCAAATCCGCCGAGCGCGAGCTGCAGGATGAAGAAACCCATTTGGCCAAGCAGCGAATCGACCTGCAAAATGCCCAGGATCTGTACATCCAATCGGCATCGGAAGGCGACGAAATGAAAGTTCGGAGCGCAGGCCGGGATATCGAAACGCGAAAACTCGATATAGGCGTGCAGGAACGAAAAATCGGCGAATTGCGCGATCGTCTTGCGAGTAACAAGGAAATTTCGGCGCCGTTCGACGGCATCGTCACGAAACTGAATGCCATGGAGGGAGTCTCTTCGACCGGAGAGCCGGACGTTCTAATTTCGAACGACAGCCGGGGGTATCGGTTCGAGGTTGCGGCGGATGGGTCGCTGCTGTCCAGCCTGGGCATGGCCAAAGGGCAGAAGATCGAGGTCGAAGTTCAAGGCAAGTCGGATCAGCCGGCAGGAACGATCGATGGCACCATCGTCGACATTGCCGATGCCGAACCGCAGGCGGGCGGGGCGGCCAACGATCAGGGCGGTAAATCCGAAGCCGTTGCTCAGAAGCTTCTTCGCGTGCAGGTAACGGATAGCTCGTTGAAAGGAGGTGAGCAGGCGCTGGTTAAGCTAACGCAGCGCTCGCTGCGGCAAGGGCTGACGATTACGAGCGAGGCGGTTCATGAGGATCGCGAAGGCCCGTTTATATACAGGATCGAGGAGCAGCCAGGGCCGCTCGGCAATGTGTTCGTCGTGCGCAAATCGCGGACGAAGATCACCGAATCGAATGGCCGGGAAACGATGATTGAGTCCGATAGCGTCTATGAAGACGATCTTATTATTGTGGAGAGCAGCGAACCGCTCCAGGACGGCGATCGGGTCCGACTGCAATAAAGAAGCATGATTCGAAGAAAAGATAGAAGGAGAGGAACTATAGGATGAAAAAACGGATGGCGACGATTGTATTGTCTTGCATGCTGCTTGCGGTGGTGTCCGCATGCGGTGGCGGTAGCGTTGGAGGCGGCGGAGGCGGGGGAGAGACGGCAAATCAGGAAAAAGCCAAGTCCAAAGAGGGGAAAACGGTTGTCACCATGTCCCTTCCCGTCGGATCGAACGATTTTTACAAAGTGGCGGAGAAAAAATTCGAGGAAAAATATCCGGACATCGACCTGCAAATTCAAACGTACGATTACGAGAAATACGTCAAAACGATGAATACGGCATTGTTATCCGGCAAAGGCAGCGACATTCTCGAAGTCGGCAGCTTGCCTGTCGGCAAATATGTGAACAAAAATCTTCTCTTGAACATGAATGACCTGTTCGAGCAAGACAATACGCTTCCTAAAAGCGATTTGCATATGAACATTCTGGAAGCTTCGAAAGTAGACGGTGGCTTGTATGCACTTCCCGCCACGTTTTCCCTCAGGGCATTCGTAGGGGATAGGGACTTACTGGGCAAATCCGGCACCAAGTTCGATGATAAAAGCTGGACCTGGGAGCAGTTCAAGGAAGTATCGAAGAAGCTCCTGCAGGAAGGCGGGGCAACCAACAAAAATCTTCATTACGCCATGGCGAATGAGGATCCGCAAGTGGTGTTTCAAGAATTGTTCGTGGATAGCTTCTCCGAGTTTGTCGATCGTGCGAGCCAAAAAGCTAAATTCGAAACGCCCGCATTCACGGACATGATGAAGCAAGTGAAACAAATGTACGCCGATCATATTTTATCTTCCGAACCGGCCGATTTCGGCAATCAGCTGTTCTATTCTGCCCCGGTCATGTCGCCGGCAGACTTTGTCAATGGACCGCATATGTTCTTCGCGAATCCGAAGCTGCTGAACAAGCCGCATGCAGCCGGACAAACCGGCGGGGTCCGGATCTTTTTTTCCTCGACGCTTGCGATTTCGGCGGGATCGGCGGTGAAAGAGGAAGCTTGGAAGTTTCTCGCCTTCTTGTTAAGCGAAGATATGCAATCGCTGCAGGAAAGAGGGGGATTCTCGATGTTGAAATCCGTTAACGAGAAAACAATGAACGATATTCAGGATCAAGTTAACAAAGGCGCCTACAAGCTTCCGAACGGAAAAGCCGCCAAAGTCACAGAGGAAAGCTTTGCAGAGTACAAGCGGATCATGGATACGGCAGAGCGTTACTCCGTGCTGGACACAAAAGTATTGTTCATTGTCAGTGAAGAGGCTTCATCCTTCTTCGGTGGCCAGAAGCCCGCGGAGGAAGTGGCGAAGCTGATCCAAAACCGCGTGACCACCTACTTGAACGAGTAGCGGTTGATCCGGGCGCCTCTTGTGCATCAAACGAATATGAATCGTTCTTGAACTATATTCACGAAAGCTGCTCCTTCTATAATGGTGCCATGCACGATATACGCTGACATGATACGGCATGCAACCATGTAAGAAACAAGGGATGAGCGAAGTGAAATCAACGAACGAAAACATACATCGCGTGCTGGAGCGGTACCGGGCCAAGCTGAAATGGATCGGTGCACAGAGCGAGAAGATCAGCGAAGTAAAGCGAGTCGTCAAAGGCAGCTGTCCGGATTCGGAAAAGCGCTTCGCCGTCGAGGGAATCTGGGCGCATGAGAAGCTGCTGCAAGCCGATCTTGGCGTAGAGTTGCTGCTGCTGTGCCCGGATTACATCTTTAGCGACGAAGCTGTAAGGCTAGCGGAAACGTGGGTAGAAAGAGCGAAAGAGGCATATATAGTATCCTCGAAAATATTCAAAAAGCTTAGCCATCGGGACGAGCCGGACGGAATGCTGTCGGTCGGGCGGCTGCCGATCCGCGAGCCAGAGCGGCTGCAGCTGCCGGAGGATGCCGTCGTAGTCGTTTTGGACGGGCTGGAGAACCCGGGCAACATCGGGACGATTCTGCGCACCTGCGACGGCGCCGGCGTGGATGCTGTGCTCGTCTGCAATCCGCGGGCGAGGATGACGAACCCGAAGCTGATCAAAGGCAGCATGGGGGCGGCGTTTGTTGTCCCCATCGTCGAGTTCGGCGATGCGAAGGCTTGTCTTGCGTGGCTGCGCGAGCGGAACTTCACGGTGTATTTGGCCGACACGCGGGCAAACAAGACCTACAAGGATTATGATTACCGCGGCAACACGGCGTTGGTCGTCGGGTGTGAGCGATATGGCGTATCGGAAACGTGGTACGATGGCGAGTCGCGGATGTTGTCCATCCCGATGCGGGGAGTATGTGATTCGCTGAACGTCGGGTCGGCGGCTTCGGTGTGCGTATACGAGATTTGTATGGGAAAGGCGGTTCGCAAATCACATATTGTACTCGATTTCAATCAAGAATAAAATATAAATAGATTGATATTCGAGTTGTTGAGAGGTGAGAGTGCAGATGTCCATCGTATCAGAGTTTATTCAATACAACCGCCAATTTGTCGAAAAGAAAGGATACGAGGAATATTTAACCGACAAATACCCCGATAAGCAAATCGCTATCCTCACATGCATGGACACCCGTCTTGTCGAACTCCTGCCTAAAGCGTTAAACCTGCGAAACGGCGACGCCAAAATTATTAAAAATGCCGGAGCGATCCTGACTCAGCCGTTCGGCAGCGCCATGCGGAGCATTTTGGTCGCCATTTACGAAATGGGTGTCAAAGAAGTGTTCGTCATCGGTCACTATGGCTGCGGTATGACCGGGCTGGACACGAATGGGCTCATCGATAAAATTAAGGCGAATGGCGTGCCTGAACTTGTTCTTGAAACTTTGGAGCGCTCCGGGATTAAGATGGAACGTTTCCTCAAAGGGTTTCAAACCGTCGAGGAAGGCATTATGCAAAGCGTTGATATCATTCGCAACCATCCGCTCCTTCCGCGTTCGATCCCGGTTCACGCTTTTGTGATGCACCCCGATACCGGGGCATTGGAATTATTGTCCGAAGGATACGAATATGTGAAGATGAACGGCGAGTAAAGAGGCAGTTGAGCGAAGCGGCGACCATTCCCGGTATAGAAAGGGAGGCGGCCGCTTTTTTGCACGGTCAACAGCATGATATGACGAGGTTAGAGATTGTTGAATCTCCCATTTTGAGTTACGATGCTAATGCTATCAATTCTTTTCCAATAATCTTGCATTCCGCAAAATAGAGGAGCGATATCCATGAACCGTCTGCCAACCAAACAATTCGCGAAAACCGACAACCCGATCGAGATGGACTTGCCGGTAGAGATCCCCGCATCCATGCCAACCGTAGTGCAAATTTTAGACCGAGTCGAGTTTGGACATGCCCAGCCGCCGGTATCGAATAAGGTGCTTCTTCCGTCAGGTGCTTGGGGGAAGGTGATCCTCACGATTACGGGCACCCAATCCGGTCGGCAATTTGACCGATTGATGCAAGTGTGGGCGGACAATACGCAAATTTTTGTCGGATGTACGCCGGAGCCATCCAAGGAAGGCATCGAATGGAAGATTCAAAAAGACGTTACGACATATCTCCCGGTCCTCGCCGAGGAAGTATCGTTTACCGTCAATTTGGAAAATTATCTCGACGAACTGCATACCGGCATCCCGTTGATGTCCGTTTCTTTGGAATTTTATACAGCTGATTCGGTTGACCCTGCGGGGCGGAATCCGCTAGAACGTGGCATTCCGGACAACATTGTCCCTATTGCGCTAAGCCCTCAGCCGCATACCGTCAATAAAGACGGTACAATGGAAATAGAACTCGATCTGCCGGGCGATATGAAGGAACTGTATCTGGATTTGTATGCCATTGCTCAAAATCATGATGAATTCTGGTGGTCGCATACGGCGGCTTTTCGCGAAATCGAAATTTATATCGATCAAATTCCGGCCGGTTCCGTATGGCCAGAAATCGTTCTGTACACAGGGGGCATTAATCCGCTGCTGTGGAGGCCGGTAACCGCCATTCGAACGATGAACATGCCTCCGTATCGCGTGAACCTGACGCCTTTTGCCGGTCTGCTCGGCGGAAAACATACGTTAACTATCAAGGTCGCAAACGGCATCAATTATTGGCTCATCAGCGGCTCTTTGTTCCTTTACCGAACGAACGGGTCGCCTACAACCGGGAAAATAACGAAGAACACGCTAGCTTACGCAAGATCGTCGGCCCGAAACGATGCCCCAATGTTAGGCGCGGCGGAAGACAAGTTTTCCAACGAAGAAGCCGGCAACAGCTACGTTATTGAAGGTGTTATCGAAACGGCCGAAGGTTCGTATACGTCCTCGGTTTCATCCAGCTTTCGGATGACGAACGACCAAACGAATTATGAGACGGGGCATTGGCAGCTCGGGCACAACGCTCAGGCGGTCATCACCGACGAGACGTTAACCGGTCCTGGAGACAAAACGACGAAGCTTCATCGTGAGATTACCTATACGGCGGATAGCGCGATGTCGTACTTGCGCCAAGATGAACCGAAAGCGATGAGCATTTCCTCCAACTTCAGCCAGACGATCACGGAACTACATATTTTAGAAGATTCGGACTTGAACATGCCGTACCGGAGTCATTTATATATGAATACGCAAGGGTATGCGGTGCTTCAAAGATCGTCCGGGCAAAGCGATGTTACCGACGGGTCGACCACATGTCATATCGATTTCAAAGATTCGAACAACAAAAACTACCAACGCACGATTATGTCGCATGGCGGCGTCGAAACGTACAGAAGCGAAAGCGATAACTTATTTTTGACTCGTCAAGTTTAATAAGAAAATAGATAGACTGAAACAGGCTGCCTTAGTGCAGTCTGTTTGTCGTTTTTAGGAGCTATACTTTCAGTGTTTCATCGATACGATTTTGCCGGACAGGGATATGGGAGCGTAGTGCGTGGCGTTGGCGTTGGTGTTGGGGCGCCTACATTATGGTTAGGTTGATAATGGCGCGAGGCGAGTCTGAGGTTGGGGGTGAAAATTTTGCTGCACGTTAGGTAGTCTTGTACTTTAAATGGAAAACATGTAGTTAATTTTAGCTCATTGTCTCTAGTTGGATAGATTAACTGGAAAACATGTAGTTATTATTCGTAGGTTGACCCGATTTGCGGGAAATGAGTGAAATTAACGACATGAAATCCAGTTATTTCTCCAAAACCGTTCAGATTGGTTAAATTAACTACACAAATTCCAGTTGTTGCGATATGCAAGCAACCTGCCTCGGTGCAAACCCCGAACCCCGTAGTTTAAAAGCCCTTTAAGCGCCCTTAATGCCCTTTTAGCCCTTTATTTCCGGAACCCGTTCGATTTGGCGAAGTAAATTAACGGCTTTGACGAAGAGTGGCGAGGTAGACAGATTTATAGACAGATTCTAGCAGCACGCGGTGTGAAAATGTGATAGACCATCGTCCTGCGACGTTATCCTGCTCGCTGGGAGCAGCGAGCGGTGCGCAAGCGAGAGATTCTAGCGGCGAAGAAACCCTAGCGATAGATGGTTTTTCGCTTTTTTTTGCGCGGAAAGGGCGATGTCCGAAAGTTGTCGAAAAAATATTTTTCACGAATAAAAATATAGAAAAAAATTTCTTGCATAAAACAAACCCCATCCTTATAATGGAATTAACTTCACCTAGGTAGGAAGGATCTCACATATGACCGACAAAATGATCAAAGAAATCGAGATCGCGTCAAGCGATTCGACGCTATTCTCAAAAATTCAAAGCACTTATGGCAGCTTGAGCGCAACGGAGAAGCGCATCGCTGACTTCGTGCTCAATTCTCCGGAGAAGATTGTGTACGCTTCCGTCACGCAGGTGGCAGAGGAGTTGGAAATCGCGCAATCGTCCGTCACGCGGTTTTGCCGCACGATCGGTTTTCGCGGATTTCAGGAATTGAAAATTCGTCTTGCGCAGCATTTGGAGCGAATGAATCCGGCGAACGACGAGTCCGAGCAAGAGATGAGCTTGCCGAAGAAGATGGCGCAAATCTCGGCGAACAGCGTCATGGATGCCTCGATGAGCATCGATCACGAATCGCTCGAGCAAGCGGTGGAACGGATCGCCGCCGCCCGCAAAATCATCCTGTTCGGACTCGGCGAATCGGGGCCGATGGCGCAGCTTTTGAAGATTAAGCTGATGGGACTCGGCCTTACGGTGGATGCGCACGTTGACGTCCATCTGCAATCGATCTCGGCCGCTCATGTCGACGAGCGTGATGTCGTGATCGGCATTTCGCAGCAGGGAAGCACGAAGGATATCGTCGCCGCACTGCGCGCCGCGCGGGCGAACGGGGCGAAGACCGTATGCATCACCGGGCAGGGCAAGTCTCCGATCAGCGAAGTGTCGGATATCCGGCTCGTCTGCGTGCAGCGCGGCATCTCCAACATCGTGGAGAGCTTCAAGAGCAAAGCGTCGATCTTGTATGTCATCGAGCTGTTGACCGTGACGCTTTCGCTTCATTTGATGAAGCAGACGGAAGGGTCGAAAATTTGGCGCACGACCGAATCGATTTTAGACAAATTGTACTAGGAGCGAAAAGCGGATGATTGCATCGCTGAAAAATAAGCTGATCGTGTCCTGCCAAGCGTGGGCAGGCACTCCGTTCTACGGCGACCCGGGTTTGATGCGGGCGATGGCGGAATGCGCCCTGATGGGCGGCGCAGGAGGAATCCGGGCGAACGGCCCGGACGATATTCGCGAAATTAAGAAAACGGTTCCGCTCGCGATGATCGGGATTTACAAACTGCCCGACAAGCGCGGCGTCAAGATCATTACGCCGGATTTCGAAAGCGCGAGGCAATTGGTTGACGCCGGCTCGGACATCGTGGCGATCGACGCCACGTTCGAAGCGAGGCAGGACGAAAGCGAGCTGCACGAGCTGATTCAGGCGATTCGAGCGGACCTTGGCGTACCGGTCATGGCGGATATATCCAATGTGGAGGAAGCGGTTCGCGCCGAGAGGCTTGGCGCCGATCTCGTCGCGACAACGATGGCCGGCTATACACTGAATACGGCTAACACCAAGACGAAAGGACCTGACCTTGATCTGATCGAACAGCTTGTTCGAACGGTCCGCGTGCCGGTCGTCGGGGAGGGTCGGTTCTCCAGGCCGGAGGAAGCGCATGAAGCGATTCGCGTCAGAGGCGCGCATAGCGTCGTCGTCGGCACTTCGATAACGGCCCCGTGGGAAGTGGCGGCTCGTTTCGTGCGGGCCATCTGAAAATATAAGAAAGTCATTGTCTGCGAAGTGGAGGAAACGTATGGTTTTACTTGGCATAGACGGGGGACAAACTTCGACGAAAACATGTCTATATGATCAACAGAGCGGCACCTGTGTCGTTGCCGACGGACCGCCGATCGACCATATGCTGACGCTGAACGGACAGATCAAGTCGAAGCAAGGCATCCAACAGGCGCTGCAAGCGCTGCTCGGGCGGACGACGCTGCCGCGCAAGGTCGAGATGGCGTTCGTCAGCATCAGCGGCGTGCATAAAGAACATGAGGATATGATCAAGAACTGGATTCAGGAATGCATTTACGTCGAGCGCATCGTCATTGAGGGAGACGTCAAGGCCAACTTGGCAGGCGCATCCGCGGGGCGGAACGACGGCGTGTTGATTATAGCGGGGGGTGGTAGCATAGGGTATTGCTCCGTCGGAGAAAGCGAATTTGTCGCGGGGGGATACGGGCATATTCTTGGAGATGAAGGAAGCGCTTACTGGATTGGCATCGCAGCTATTAAGGCGGGCATCCGGCACAGCGACAAACGCGGTCCGTCGACGGTTTTGCACGACCGCGTGCTCCGTTATTACGGAGAAACGTCCTTTTGGGGCATCAAGAAACGAATTCATGCCGACAAAATCGGCCGGGAAGACATCGCGGACGCCGCACGGCTTGTAGACGAAGCCGCTTCCGAAGGCGATGCCGTCGCGCAGTCGATTTTGCACCAAGCCGGCGTGGAGCTGGGGCAGCTAGCCATTTCAGTGCTGAAGCAGCTGGAGTCATCCGGTCTTCGCTCCGAAGTCAGCCACGTCTATCCGACCGGGGGCGTTTTTCAATCGGCGCAATGGGTACGTCTTAGCATGGCGGAAACGCTGCGGGACTATGACCCGGCGGTCGAGGTTCGTCTGCCTCTGTACCCGCCGATCGTCGGTACGCTGTTTCTTGCAGTCCGGGAGCTCGGGTGCGAGATCGACGGGGAACAATTGAAGAAGGCATGGAACGAAGGGGGGCAAGCAGGATGAGTATCGGAAATATCGGAACAGAAACGATTTTCGAAGCGATCAAGGGCATTGTGTCCCAAGTGGAGAAAAGTCAGACCGGGAACATGAAGACGGCGGGCAGTCGTTTGGCCGACAGCTTGCTTGAAGGCGGCATCATTCATGTGTTCGGTGCCGGGCATTCCCGGGCGTTCGGGATGGAAATGTGCGGCCGTGCGGGCGGTCTTGCGCCGATGAAACTGATCGGCCTTGAGGATGTCGCCGCCGCGTCCGTAGGGCAAGGGCTCAACTTAGTGGAGCTGGAGCGGGATCCGAACACGGCGCACCGATTGATGGAGCTGCACGACATGCGGCCGGAGGACGCCTTGATCATCGTATCGAATTCGGGACGCAACGGTTCGTCCGTCGAGTTGGCGCTTGAATGCAAGCGGCGCGGCATACCGGTCGTGGCCGTCACGTCGATGGCGCATTCGGGGCAGACGGACAGCCGCCATCCTAGCGGCAAGAAGTTGTATGAAATCGCCGACGTTGTCATCGACAACTGTTGTCCGTACGGCGACGTTCTGCTCGATATCCCGCAACTGCAGGAGAAAACCGGCTCCGCCTCCAGCGTTGTCGGGGCGATGATCGCGCAATCGCTGACCGCGGAAATTATCGGACGCTTCATCCAAGCGGAACGTACGCCGCCGGTATACATTAGCGCCAACGTAGACGGAGGCGACGAGCACAACCGCAAAATCGTGCAGGCGTACGCGCATCGCAGAATCACGTATTAACCACAACCCGCCAGCGTAAGTTTGCCATCGAATGCCGTTAAGGCACGAGCGAATCGAACCGTTCGATCATGGCTGCTTACGGCAAAGGAGGCATGTGCATGGGGAACAATAAAAGTCCTGACGTCGGGCCGAAGTCGGTAGCATATATCGATATCGTGCACCGGGAAGCCGCCTGGATCGCGAGCCTGCAATTTGAAAGCGGTGCCATTCCGAACTACGGCGAGCCGCTCCCGAATTATGACGGAGCATATAAAGTCGTCCCGTATTTCGCGCATTTCGGCTTGCTCGGGCTGCTCGAAGTGCCGGAGCACGCGCCGGTCGTCCGCAAGTACATGAACTGGTACTTCGCGCGCTTGAACCGGACGGCGACGGACACGGTGCCCGCCGGCTCCGTTTTCGACATCGCTATCGCGGCGGATCGGCACACGGAAACGCCAACCGGGGACTTCGACTCGACCGACTCGTACGCCTCGACGTTTCTGAACGTGCTTCGCAAATACGCCGAGAAGACAGGCGATACGGCCTACTTGCAGGCGCGCCGAAGCGATATCGAGCTGATCGCGGGCGCAATGCTCGCGACGAAGCAGGCTGACGGATTGACGTGGGCGAAGCCGGACCATAAGGTGAAGTATTTGATGGACAATGCCGAGGTGTACGAAGGACTGGCCGACATGGAATGGATCTGCGAAGCCATATTCGGCGACGCGGTCTCGGCGGCCGTATACCGGAGGCATAAGGAAGACGTATACGCGGGCATCGAAAACGAGCTGTGGAGCGAATCCAGGCAGGCGTACGCTTATGCGAAGATGGAGGACGGCACGCGGATCTACCCGGATTGGAACCGCTTCTATCCCGACGCGCCGGCGCAGCTGTTCCCGATCTGGACCGGGATGCTGGATCCTTCGGGCGAGCGGGCGCGGAAGCTGTACGAGACCTTCAACGCGCATCACCCGGGCTGGCCGCAGCTGGACAAGGGCGACGCCTTTCCGTGGGCGATCATCGCGTATACGGCGGCGCTTATGGGCGATCGCGCGCGGGTTGACGAGTTCCTCCGTGCAGTCCGTACCGCTTATATCGATAACGGCCATCCGTGGCCGTGGTATGTGATGGAAAGCGGCTGTACGATGCTTGCTGCTACTTCCGAATAAAGGAAATTACCGTTTATTTTCACCAAATAGGAGGGGTAATTCTTGAAAATGAGAAGATGGTTTTCCGTAACGATAAGTTTGGTACTGGCCGCGACTTTGTTCGCCGGCTGCAGTGGCGGTGGCTCTTCGAGCTCGAACGGCGATACGCCGAAGCAATCGGGCAGCGATACGCCGCAATCGTCCGGAGGCGACGATACGAAGAAGCCGGAAGGGACGACGGACGCGCCAAAAACCGTGGATGACGGGCTGATCCCCGACGTCAAAGGCGAGCTGTCGATCCTGGTCGTGCAAGATCATATGAATGCGGCTGATCCGGATCAAGGCGGCATCTACGATTATTTTAAAGAATTCTACCCAGATCTAAAGATCAAGCAGCAGGACATCAAGCACGAGGAGTATGCGCCGGAAACGCTGACGAAAGCGATCGCCGCAGGGGATACGCCCGATGTGTTCGTGACCGTGCCTGGAGACATTCCGGAGTTGTTCGACAAGAAATATATCGAACCGCTTGACGACTTGTTGAAAGCGGATCCGCAATACATGGACACGTTGAACCCGGCCGCCCTGAACATGAACAAATACAACGGGAAAACGTACGGCATTACATGGATGACGCTGCCGCAGACGTGGATGATCAACACCGACCTGTTCGAAAAAATGGGCGTGCCCGTTCCGACCGACGACTGGACGATCGACGACTTCATCGATATCAATAAAAAAATGGTCGACAAAGCAAACGGGATTACCGGCTCCATGCCGAATGTGCAAGACCCTTGGGTATTGTTTTCCTGGCTCGAGGCCTACGGCGTGAAAGGGGTTAAAGAGGTTGACGGGAAAACCGTATCCAACTTCGCCGATGATCCGAACGCAATCAAAGCGCTGGAGAAGTGGATCGAATATACATCCAAGAGCAACATCGGCCTCACGGGCGACGAGCTGGCCAAGTTCGGCCTGACCGATACGTGGTCCGCCTTCTGGACCAAAGGGCATGTCGGCATGGTGCCGTGGTCGCTCTGGGGACAGCCGTACAACGTCGACACGAAAGTGAATCAATTTAACTGGACGGTTGTTAGACCTCCTCAAGGACCGGGTGGCCGAGCTGCGATTGCATACGGCATTTCGTTCGGGATCTTCCCGACGTCTCAGAAACAAGATTTGGCGATGAAATATATCAAGATTATGACAAGCAAGCATTTCTACGAGCATGCCCATAGCAAGGATCCGAAGACCGGCAGAGTAAATCCGCTCACGTTAAGCCCAAGCGAACCGATTTTCCCGATTGGCATTCCGGCCATCAACGAGAAGTTCCAAACGACGCCGGAAAACCAGTCGGCGCTGGACGGATTCGTCCGCGCGATGCAGGATGCCAAGCTGGCCGACTACGGCGGCTTCGGGCAGACGGCGCTGAATGAATTAACGGCGAAGCTGCCGGACGTCGTGGCGGGTAAGGTGCAAATCGCCGACATGCTGAAGCAACTGGATCAAACGATGAACACGAAATATTACAGCACTAGATAACGGCAGAATACGCCCGAGTTTGTTCGCGGCAGTGGATCGCATGACGGTCCGCTGCCCGCGGACGGCGGCAACGCCGCGCAAGAAGCCGCGGCATCGCCCAAACACGTGCAAAGGGGAGAGAACGTTGGCGAGAGTCGTATTGAAAAACTTATGGAAAAGTTATCCCGGAGCGAAAAATGTCGCACCAGCGGTGCAGGATTTCCAGCTGGACATCGCCGACCGGGAATTCGTCGCTTTGATCGGGCCTTCGGGCTGCGGCAAATCGACGACGCTCCGCATGATCGCCGGGCTGGAGAGCGTCACCAGCGGCGAAATATATATTGACGAAGAGCTCGTCAACGATTTATCGCCCAAAAAGCGGAATATCTCAATGGTCTTTCAGAATTACGCGCTTTATCCGAGCCTCAGTAATTTCGAAAATATCGCCTTCGCGCTGCGGGTCGGCCGGGCGCAGAAATATATCATTGAAGAAAGCGTCAAGCGCACCGCCCGAAAGCTGGAAATCGACCATTTGCTGGATCGTTATCCGCGCGAGGTGTCGGGCGGACAACGGCAGCGGGTGGCGCTCGGACGCGCGATCGTTCGCGACCCCCGGGTGTTTTTGATGGACGAACCACTTTCTAATTTGGACGCCAAAATGCGCGTGCAGATGCGGCTCGAAATCATCAAGCTGCACCGTTCCCTGCATGCGACGACGATATACGTCACCCACGACCAAATCGAAGCGATGACGATGGCGGACCGGATCGTCATTATGAATAAAGGCGTGATCCAACAGGTGGGAACGCCAGAGGAGATTTACAACTATCCTGCCAACACGTTCGTCGGCGGGTTCATCGGCAATCCGCCGATGAATTTCATCAATGGGACGATCGAGCATGGGGATGTGTTCAGCAACAAAACGATGGGGCTCCAAATTCCGCGCGAAATGGGATTACGCCTGCAGGAGTTAAATGTCCACTCGGTGATCGGCGGCATACGGCCCGAGCAGCTGACGATCGAAAGCGGCGCAAGCCAGGTAGCGGACAATTCGTTCGTAGGCACCGTCGACGTGACGGAGCTGATCGGCGCCGACCGGCATGTTCACGTCGATCTCGGCAAAACCGGCAGCGTCGTCGTCCGGACCGGGGCCGAAACCCGTTTCCGCGAAGGAGACACCGTCACCGTCAGGGCGAACATGGATAAGTTTCTGTTCTTCGACCCGAATACAGGGGTCCGCATCCAATAGCGCATCGGTTTCATCGAAACGGAGTGAGAAGGTTGATCGATTATAGAAGAGCGATAGCCGTTGTTTGCATCCTCGCACTCGGTTTGGTGCTGCCGCTCCGGTCCATCGCGCTGTCGGCGCAGGGTGACCCGGAGAACAAAGCGTATCAAGCCAAGATCGGCGAACTTACGCAAGCGGGGGCGGCCGATACGGCGAATCAATCCGTCGAAGTTGCGGGAGCCGGGTATGCGCGCCTATCAGGGGACGGCATACGTGCGGGCGACTTCGAAGGGAAGAAGGACGTGCTCGTCTGGGAGAACGCATCGGGCCAAGTGGACTACGAGATTTCGATTCCCGAGACGGGATTCTACAACATCTACGTGGAGTATATGGACGCGGGCGCGTACCCCGAGGCGTTGGAGCGGGGGCTGACCGTCAACGGCGAACCGCCTTATGCGGGAATCGATACGTTCGTGCTCGGGCAGCATTACCGGTACGATGCGTACCCGTTCGCTTCGGATGCCGACGGGAATGAAAAGCGCCCTCAGCAGCTTGCCGTGAAAGCATGGTATACGGAGCCGATCATGGACAAAACGGGGATGACAAGCGCTCCGCTCAAATTTTACATGAAGCAGGGGACGAACCGGATTTCGCTTACCGGTGCGAGGGGGGCTCTCGCAATCGGCAAAATCATTGCGAAATCGCCCGAGCACATTCCAAGTTATGCCGAGTACGAAGCAAGCATAAAGTCCGGAAATGCCAATGCAAACGCCCCGACCGGCTTCCTTCAGACGGTTGAAGGGGAAAATCCGGCCGAGATTTCATCCCCGGGCATTCAATTGTTCAGCATTTCCGAGGCCGGCATCAGCCCGGAAACTTACGGGAAACGCAAGTACAACGCCATCGGCGGCTTGTCCTGGCGATGGCCGCAGCAGTGGGTGGAATGGCAGATCGACGTGCCCGAGGACGGGACGTATCAGATCGGCATCAAATACGAGCAAGCCGACAACAACGCGCTCAGCTCCTACAGAACCGTCGAAATCGACGGCAAAGTTCCTTTTGCGGAAATGGCCAGCGTCGCCTTTCCTTACAGTACGTCCTGGCAAAATAAAATTCTGGGGGACGAGAAGCCGTACGGATTTCGCCTTGCCAAGGGCAAGCACCGGATTCGGCTGACCGTTACGTCGGAGCCTTACACGGACGTGTATCAGTCGTTATGGCGGACGTCCGAGGCGATCAGCAAGCTTGACGTCGAAATCAAGAAAATAACCGGGGTCACAAGCAGCAAGCAAATCGATCTGTTCAAACGGTACGACTTGAACAAATATATGCCGGACCTGGATAAGCAGCTCAACGAACTGGCAGGCGGCATCAGAGAGCAAATCGCAAGTTTGTCCCGTCTGACAGGCTCCGCCGAAAGCGGCTTCGACGTGCTCCTCGCGGAGGCGGAACGGCTCGAAGACTATGCGGAACGGCTGGACGACATTCCGAAGAGCGTCGACTCGCTCACCCGCGTCGAAGCGAACGTTGCGAATTTCGCCGCAAGCCTGGCGTTCCAGCCGCTGCTGGTCGATACCGTCATGGTGAAAAGCACTGAAGCGAGCTTCCCGAGCGCGGGTGCCGGCTTCTGGCAGGCGCTTGGATTTTTCTTCAAAAGCTTCTTCGCTTCTTTCACGAACGATTACGACACGAAACAAGGGGCGGAAGGCACGATCGAAGTTTGGGTGCAGCGCAACCGCGATTACGTCGATTTGATGCAGCAATACGCGAATGAATATTTTACGCCGTTAACCGGCTACAAGGTCAACGTGAACTACATTCCGGGGCCGGACGTGCTCGTCCTGGCGAATGCCGCCGGCAAGCAGCCCGACGTCGTAACCGGGATCGGAATAGATACGCCCTTTAACTTCGCGCTGCGCAACGCGGTCGTCAATATGAACGAATATCCGGAATACACGGAGTTAAGCAAGCAGGTCCCGCCGGGCACGCTCATTCCGTTCCGCTATAACGGCGGCGATTACGCGCTTCCCGAGGAAGCGACGATGAACATGATGTATTACCGGGAGGACGTGCTGAACCAATACCGCATCCCGGTGCCGCAAACGTGGGAGGACGTCAAAAAGATCATTCCTTCGCTGCAGCAGAATAACTTGAATTTCTGGGCGCCGCAAGGCGACTGGCTGACGTTCTTCTATCAGAACGGCGTCGACATTTATACGAAGGACGGCTCGGACGTCGGTTTCGATACGCCGCAAGGGTTCGCCGCTTTTAAATATATGACCGACCTGTACGTGAAATACAATCTGCCTCAGGTCATCACGAGCTTCTACCAGCATTTCCGGCAAGGGGACGTTCCGATCGGCATTTCCAGCATTAGCGATTACGTCTTGCTCAAGCTCGCGGCTCCCGAATTGTCCACCGCATGGAAGATCGCTCCGATTCCGGGTACGACGGACGGCAGCGGGACGAACGTCAGGTGGCACGGCGGCGACGTGCGAGGGGTCATGATGATGAAAACGACGCAGGAGCGGCAGGACAAGGCTTGGGCATTCGTCAAATGGTGGATGTCGACGGAGACGCAGGCGCAGTTCGCAAGCGACCTCGAAAACAATTACGGCATCGAGTTCCGCTGGTATTCCGCGAATCCGGAAGTCGTGAAGCGGACGCCATGGGAGCCGCAGGACAAAGCGGTGATTCTGGATATGCTCAAATGGTTCAAGGGCGTTCCATACGTGCCGGGAGGCTCTTACATGACCGGGCGGGAGCTGGCGAACGCGTGGACCGGCACGGTCATCGACAAGGGCAATTACCGCGAGAGGCTGGAACAGGCGCTAAGCAGCATTCGGCGGGAGATAGCAAGGTATAGGCGGGAATACGGACTGTCGGGGGGATCACAATGAACGGCGCAACGGAAACAGTCGCAGGCGCGATCGGTACGCAGCCGCGCAAGCGAAGCGGCAAAGCCGCCTACATCTGGCGAGAGATGAAACGGAACAAACTGGCCTATCTTTTTCTGGCCCCGTTTCTGATCTGCTTCGTCTTGTTTATCGTGCTGCCGGTATTGTCTGCGACGCTGCTCGCCTTTACGCGGTATAACTCGATCGAGGCACCGGTATTCGTCGGCTTGCACAATTTTAAAGTCATGTTCACGGAAGACATCATTCTTATGAAGCACGTCATCGCCAACACGTTCAAATTCGCCGTGTTCGTCGGACCGGCCGGCTATGCGCTGCAATTTCTGATGGCTTGGCTCATCTTGCAAATTCCGAAACGGCTGCGGTCCATCTTTACGATGGCCATCTACGTTCCTTCCATCGCCGGGGGCGTCATGATGTCGGTTGTATGGGTTATCGCCTTCAGCGGCGACCGGTACGGTTATTTGAACCAATTGCTGCTTTACATGGGCTTTATCGATACGCCGATCGCGTTCACCCAGTCGAGCGGATATTTGATGGGCGTCATGATTTTCGTGACGCTGTGGAGCAGCATGGGGGTCGGCTTCCTGTCGCTGCAGGCGGGGATGATGACTGTCGACCCGCAGCTGTACGAGGCCGGGAAGATGGACGGCATCCGCAATAAAATTCAAGAGGTGTGGTATATTACGATTCCGGCGATGAAGCCGCAAATGCTGTTTTCGGCCATTATGGGCATCGTCGGCGCGCTGAAGGCGGGCGGCATCGGCGTCCAATTGTCGGGCTCGAACCCGACCCCGAATTATGCCGGCCAGCTGCTGCAGAACCATATCGAGGACTTCGGTTTTATCCGGTTCGAGCTTGGCTACGCGACGGCGCTTTCGTTCATGCTGCTGATCCTCATGTACGTCATCAACCGGGCATGTTTCCGGCTGCTTGGCACGAAGGAGGATGAATAAAGGCCATGCTATTGATGAAAAAAAGGGCACGCAAACTGGATCCGTTTACGGTATCAAGCGGGGTAAGGCTGCTGTTCGTCGCCTTCTACGCCTTGATCTCCGTCGCGCCGATCGTATATATCGTCAACACGGCGTTTAAGCCTTTGCCGGAATTGTTTTTGTTTCCGCCTTCGTTTTTCGTGAAGCACGCTTCGCTCAGCAATTTTTACGATCTGCTGTTTGCGCTGAAGCTGTCGATATTGCCGTTTTCGAGATATTTGTTCAACAGCCTGGTCGTAACGGCCGTCACGATCGTACTAGCCGTGTTGATCAGCACCATGGGGGCTTATTCGCTGTCCCGCATGCGGTTTCCGGGGAAGGATTGGATTTTCGGCGGCATTATTATTTCGCTGATGT
The DNA here is from genome assembly GCF_056120465.1 of Paenibacillus sp. sgz302148. Lineage (NCBI taxonomy): Bacteria > Bacillati > Bacillota > Bacilli > Caryophanales > Paenibacillaceae > Paenibacillus > Paenibacillus sp. sgz302148. The sequence continues at coordinate 103,423 of NZ_JBVYOJ010000017.1, read as the reverse complement.
TCTCGCCGGAGGCGGTTCGCATTTCCCGCTATTTGATCGTCACGAAGCTCGGGCTCATGAATTCGTATGCCGGCCACATTTTACCGCACCTAGCGCTTCCGGTCTGCATCTTTCTTATCAAGCAGTTCATGGACCAGATTCCAAGCAGCTTAAGCGAAGCGGCTAAAATCGACGGGGCGAGCGAGTGGCGCGTATTCGCCTCGATCATCGTGCCGAACGTCAAGCCGGCGATCGGAACCGCCGCCATTCTGACGTTCCAGGCGGTATGGGGCGACACGGAAACGTCGACCTATTTCATGACGGACGAGGCGATGAAGACGCTCCCTTATTTCATCCAGACGCTCACCGGCGGGCTGACGACGGTCGTCGCCAGGCAGGGAGCGGCGGCGGCGGCAGGGCTGCTGCTGTTCATCCCGAATTTGATCATCTTCGTCATTTTGCAGAAGTCGATGATCAATACGCTCGTGAACTCGGGAATCAAATAAGGCCATACGGGGGGAAGCCAAATTGCATACTAAATGGATTGCCGCTTCGGTGCTCGCCGCCGTCTTATGGTTATCGTGCTGGAACGGCCACGCGGCCGCATATGTCCCTTACCATTCTTTTGGGTATTTCGACGGTAAGCCTTACCGCGTCCAGTCACTTTATGCGCCGGAACGCGTCATCGGCGACCAGCTGTTCGCGGAGGCGAACGGCGTCCGGGAAAGCGTGCCCGGGCTGAACGGCCCGACCGGCTTATTCATCGATAACGACGATTACGTCTATGTCTCCGATACGATGAACAACCGGGTCGTGAAGATGGACGATCGCGGCTTGCTCGTCCGCGAGTTCGGGGCCGGGGCGGAGGAGAAGGCGAAGCTGAACGCGCCGGAAGGGATTTACGTCGCTGCAAACGGGGACGTGTACGTTTGCGATACGGGCAACAATCGGATCGCCGTGTACAACCGGGATGGCGAGTGGATCGACGAGATCGTCAAGCCGGACGCCGTCAGCCTGAAGGACGTGACGTTCATCCCGTCAAGAGTGTCGATGGACATTCGGGGATTCCTGTATATTGTCGCGAAAGGCGTCAACGAAGGGCTGATCGTCATTTCGCCCGACAAAAGCTTTGACGGATTTTTCGGCTCCAACAAGGTCCATCTTACGCCGCTCGACCGGCTGAAGCGATTGTTCTACACCGACGAGCAGATGAGGGCGTCGGCGGCGGGAGCGGCCAGCGTGTCCGACGTCTTCATCGACCGGGAGGGCTTCGTCTATACGACGACGATCAGCGCCGCAACGGAACAAATCAAAAAATACAATGTCGGCGGCGAGAACCTGTTCGCGGGGAAAAGCATGCAGGTCACGGATTCGCTTGCGCAGAGCGGCTCCTATTCGGGGGTTACGGTTGACAGCCTCGGCAACATCTATGGCATGGACGCCGGAGCAGGAAGAGTGTACCAGTTCGACGCGAACGGAACGCCGGTGTTCTCCTTCGGCCGCAAGCTGGACGACACCCGGCTCAGAGTCGGCATTTTCGGCGATCCGGTCAGCATCAAGGCGAATTCGAAGGGATATTTGTTCGTAACCGACCGGTTGTTTAACGGCGTACAGGTGTTTCGCCCGACCGAATTTTTGCAGAAGATTCATCAGGCGGATGAGTTGTTTAACGAGGGCCAGTACAAGGAAGCGATGACAAGCAGCGAGGCGGTGCTGAAGAGCAACGTGTTCTACTACAAAGCGCATTACATCATCGGCAAAGCGCTCTATCGGCAAGGGGAGTGGGAACCATCAATGGAGAGGTTCAAGCTGGTCTATGATACCGACGATTATTCCGATTCGTTCTGGGAATGGAGAATCCGCTGGGTTCAGGACTATTTCGGCTATGTGGTTGCCGCATTTGCCGTGGGGGCCGTCGCTCTTCTGATCGCGGGCAAACTGAAACGAAGGCGGGGGAGCGCGTCATGAGAAGATTAGGGGAACAGCTGGCCTATACGTGGACGTTTTTGCGACATCCGATCGACGGTTTCTACGATTTGCGATTCGCGGGCAAAGGCAGCGTCCTATCCGCATCGGTCGTACTCGCGCTGTATTATGTATGCCGTATTCTGAAGCTTGCGTGGACGCATTTCGTGTTTAATCCGTTCGGGCTTCGCGGTACCTCGCCGTTGCAGGAATTGTTTGTCGCCTTGCTGCCGGTTCTGATCTGGGTGCTGGCCAATTATCTCGTCAGCTGCATCACGAAAGGGCAGGGCACGTTCAAGGCCGTTTACATTTCGACCGCGTATTCGCTGCTGCCGTTCATTTATTTCGCAGTTCCGGTTGCGATCGCGTCGAACGTATTCTCGAAGGCGGAAGGGACGATTTACGGTTTCTTCGATTATGCCATCTGGGCGTGGATCGCCATCCTGTTCTACATTCAGGTGAAAGAGGTACATGGCTTCGAAGTGACGGAGACATTCGCCAACATCCTGTGGATGCTGTTCGCCGGCGTCGCGATCATCGCCTTTGCCCTCGCGCTGTTCGGCATCGTCGTCCAATCGGTCAATTTTGCGGTTTCGTTCTTGAGGGAGGCGATCGGTTATGTCTAGAAGCGCGTTGCTCCGCAAAGCGAAAATCGTAGGCGTCCTGGCGGCCGTCGTTGCGGTCCTGTTCGCCGTCAGGCTGCTGATCGTGGGCTCGTCCCAAATCGCTGTCTCCGAGGAGGCGGCCGAAGAGGCCGTACATGCCCAAGTAACGAACGATACGTTGAGCCGAATCGAAGGAAGCGGTCTCGTCAGAGCGGCAGAAAACGAGAAGCTCGCGTTGTCGATCGATACGAAGGACGGCAACATCGAGGTGCTCGATAAGGCGGGCCAGTCGGTTTGGCGCAGCAGGCCAACGACGGAGGAAGTAGAGCGGGACACGTCCAACAACTTGTGGAAAAACAATTTGCAGTCGCCGATTATCGTTGAATACGTCAAAGATTACAGCGAAACGATCCCGACCTACGCCAATGTGTTCACGCAAAATACGAAAGTGAGCATTTTCCGGCTGGAGAACGGAGCGAGAGCCTTTTACGATTTCGAGAGCCTCGGCATCCAGATCGCCGTCGATTATTATTTGCGCGAGGATCATCTGGAAGTGGACGTCCCTCGGTACATGATCCGGGAACCGGACGATGCGAAGGCCGCCGCAGGACAATCGGGCGCGGGTGCCGCGGGGGCTGCCGGAAAGACGAGGAAGATCGTCGGCTACAACGTGCTGCCTTTTTTCGGCGCCGCGCAGAAAAACAGCGTGCCGCAAGGCTATTTGATGGTGCCGGACGGTCCAGGGGCGTTGATCCGGTTCGACGGGCATAAGAAGTATAACCTTGCTTTTAGCGGCAGGGTATACGGGAGCGATTTATCTTACTCCAACAAGTTCGACTCCTCTTTACGTGCCGATTTGTCTCAATCGATGGTGTTTTACCCGGCATTTGGGATCAACCGAGGCGCCTCCTCCATGTTCGCCGTTATCCATAGCGGGGAAAGCGCGGCGGAAATTATCGGCAATCCGGCCGGCGTCAACACCAGCTTTTATAGCGCTTATCCGCATTTTATTTATCGGGAGAAATACAAGAAGCTGACCGACCTGACGGGAGCAGGGGTTTATCTGTACACCGAGTTTCCGGTCGGCGTTTCGGGCAACATCCGCTATTATTTCATGAACGGCACGAAGTCGAATTATGCCGGCATGGCTGAAGCGTACCGGAACTATTTGATGGGCGAGAAAGGACTCGCCCGCCTGTCGGAGCGCAAAGGCGATTTACCCCTCGAACTCCGAATTATGGGCGGAGCTGAAGCGGACGGCTTCCTGAAGCCCAGCTTCGTTCCGATGACGACGTTCAATCAAGCGGCGGAGATGCTCGGTTATTTCCGCGACAATGGCGTTCGCAGTATGACGGCTGTGTACGAAGGCTGGGCCAAAGGGGGAATCTCGGTGGAATATCCGAACCGGTTCCCCGCGGAGGAAAGCTTGGGAGGCATGTCTGGGCTGAAGAGCCTGGCAGATCTGGCGCGTCAGTCCGGCTACCGGCTGCTGCTGGAAGACGACAATATGCTGGCGCGAACGGGCAAGGGCATCTCGGAGCGCAGCGACATCGTGCGCAACATTTTGAATGCTCCGCTCGATATCGGCGACGGGAAGCGCGAGCAGGTGCTGAATGCGGCGGCCATTGCGCGGACGTTGGACGATAGCATCCCCCGGTATCGGGAGCTGAATGTGGACGGGATCGCGGAATACGGGCTGAATCTCCTGAACTCGGATTTTAACGCATCGCACCCGATGAACCGGGAGCAGACGAAACGGAGCTACGCATCCTTCATCTCGAGGATGGTCCACGAGCTCGGGACCGTCAGACTGTCGCGAGGGATGGCTTACCAACTGACGAGCGGGGTTTCCGTCGAGGACATCGCCGCCGACTACAGCTTCTCGCCGATTGTGGACGAAACCGTCCCGTTTTATCCAATGGCGCTGCACGGGCTTGTCGATTACGTTTCGATCCCGTATAACCTGATGGATGAACCGGATAAAGAGCTGCTCAAGGCGATCGAGTACGGGGCCAATGTCAGCTTCAAAGTGACGGCGGAGCCGACAGAGCGGCTCAAAGATGTGGCAACGAAACTATACAGCTCGGAGTTCGAGGTATGGAAGCAAGATATTTTGCGGCTGTACGGCAAAGTGAAGGATGCGCTCGGCGGCGTATCGGATGCGTTCATCACGGCGCATGAGCAGTTGGCCCGGGATGTGTACCTCACGGCCTACGATAACGGCACTAGGGTTGTATGCAATTATTCGGACGCACCTTACGATTATGAAGGGAAATCCGCTAAGCCTATGGATTTTATCGTCGTGAAAGGAGGGGATGGCGATTAAGAAGCTGACCATCGAAACGAAGCAAAAGCTGCAGGGCCTCGGGTTCATGTCGATATGGATCGTCGGCTTGCTGCTATTCTGGGTATACCCGCTTATTTATTCGTTCGTTATGAGCATGAACAAAATCGCCATCCAGGCCGAAGATTTAATCTGGACGTTCGTCGGTTTCGCCAACTATGGCCAAATCCTCCTGAAGGACACCGCGTTCTGGGACCAGTGGATTCCGTATTTCATGAAATCGGTCGTCATGATCCCGATCATCATTTTGTTCTCGATCATCTCGGCGCTGTTCTTGAATCAGAAATTTCCGGGACGCTCGTTTTTCCGCGCCGTGTTTTTCCTGCCGGTGCTGTTCACGACGGGAGGGGTCATCATGAACCTGCTCGCGGCGAACACGGGAGGCGGGGCGGCGGCCGGCATGTCGAACACGATGACGCTGCAATTTTTGCAGGATCCGAACCTGCTGTCGTTCATCCATTCGTATTTCGATCCGAAAATTGCCGGCACCGTCACGGACATTCTGAATTCATTCGTCATTATCCTATGGTATTCCGGCGTACAGACGGTACTGCTGCTGGCGGGGCTGCAGAGCATTTCGCCCACCGTGTACGAAGCGGCGTCGATCGACGGAGCCAACGGTTGGGAGACGTTGTGGAAGATCACGCTGCCCGGCCTCGTTCCTTTTATCCTGATTGTCGCCGTCTATTCCGTCGTCGATCAGTTTACGATGCCTTCCAATCCGATCATGGGGATGATCCAGCGCAATATGTACGAAGGTACGCGGGGCATGGGCTACGCCAGCGCGATCGGATGGCTGTACGTCACGTTCGTCATGCTGATCCTGGGTGTCATCTTCCTCATTTTCCGCAAAGCGTTCGTTCAGAGAGAAAGGTAAGGAGGTGTCCGACATGAATATAATCCAGAAAATCCGGCACACCGTGACGAATGCGGCGATACGGAAAGGAAGGGTCCAGTACAAAGCGAAGGCCGTCATCCTCGGCACGAACAAAGAAAAGCAGGGGCTGCTGAAGTATGCCTTGATCTATTTCGTCCTGATCAGCCTGGCCTTGATTTATATCGCGCCGATGGTATCGATGCTGAGCACCTCGCTCAAGACGTTCTCGGATTTGATCGACCCGACGACCAAATGGATTCCGAAAAGCTTGAACTTGATCAATTTCAAATTCGCGTTCGACGCGCTCAAGATCGCCGTTACGTTTCACGACGACTTCAGCCTGTGGGACAACTTGCGCAGGTCGACCCTTTTTAATACGTTGTCCATCGTCGTTCCCTCGGCCATATTCCAGATGTTCTCGTGCGCCATCGCGGGGTATGCGTTCGGCCGGATGAAGTTTCCCGGGCAAAAGCTGTTTTTCGCCCTGCTCATCCTGACGTTTGTCATTCCGCCGCAAACGCTCATGATCCCGCTCATCTGGACGTACAAATCGTACGGCCTGCTCAATTCGCCGTTTGCGTTCGTCGGGCCCGCACTGTTCGGCCATGGCCTTAAGGGTGCCTTGTTCGTCTTCATGTATATGCAATATTTCAAGAAGTTCCCGAAGGAGCTTGAGGAAGCGGCGATCATCGACGGCGTCGGCGTCGTCAAAATGTTCTGGAAGATCATGTTCCCGCTTGCGAAGCCGGCCATCATCGTCGTGCTGCTATTCTCCATCGTGTTCCACTGGAACGAAAGTGTCCTGACGACCTACTTCTACCCGAAGCTGCAGACGCTGCCGATCATCGCGGGCGCGCTTCAGCCGGAGGGCGACTCGACGCAGCAGCTGTTCCTGCTGCCGGTCAAGATGGCCGCGGGCATTATCGAGCTTGCGCCGCTGCTCATTTTGTACATGTTCACGCAGCGCTGGTTCACGGAAAGCATCGAGCGGACCGGGCTTGTGGAGTGACGTGAAGCCGGTGGGACTAGCTGAACCGTGAATCCGAGGCATCATTTACGAGCGAAAAAGCGAATAGGGTTGTTAGAATGAAAAAGAGAAAAGGGATCGCGTCCGAAGACGCGATCTCTTTTCTCTTTTTGGGCTTCCCCTGCTACTGCTTCTGGATCTTCCCGGGGTTGTTGATTTTGTAAGCGACAGGATGCTTGGTCAGCTTTTTCGCCACGATCTTGCCTTCGAACATGATCGTGTCGCCGATTGCGAGCTCCAGCTTCTTGAGCGTCGCGCTGTGGCTGGACCATGCTAAGCCGACCTCGATCGCCGGATCTTCGATAGCAACGGCCTCGTAAATAATAACCTCGTCGTCCGTGTCGGAGAAGTTGTTCGGCACCGTCGTGAACTCTTGGACGGTTGCGGTCATTTTTACTTTTTCCTCGGGGAGTTCGAGCTTTTTCGCTTTTTCTTTGGTCGCCTTCGTTTTGGCCGGCTTTTCGGCCTTGGGCTCGTCCGGTTCGGCTGCTTCCACGGCTTTCGCAGGCTCTACAACCTCCGCAGGGGCAGCCTCTGCCGCTTGCTTCTGCGGTTCACTTGCCACTGTGTCAGGCGCCACGGCCTTCGGAGCATCCGTCTCCGTGGCAGTGTTCGCATCGGCCGGGGCTGTCTCGTCGGCTTCCGCCGTGGCGCGCTGCCCGTAATTGGCCGCTTGCATCTCCTTCAAATACGAAGGGTGGATGCAGTGACGCTGCTTGTTGTCGAACTCGATGACGGCCGTCATTTTGTCGACGTAACCTACGATGCTGCAGGCGACGTTTACGCCGTGCCCTTTGTAGAAATAAGTTTTTGTTTTGGTCGCTTTCTCGGACAGCAAACCCCATTCTTTGCATTTGTCGAGCTGTTCCGCCTCGTTCTCGAAGGCGATGTATGTGTTAGGTTCAATGATGAATGCGTAATCCATAGCTTCTCCACCTTTTGCTTCAACTTGGTTTCAATTTAGTTTCAATTGATTAGCGTTCTACCCGCTTGTCTTCGGTTTCCTACAAGTATTTTATCATTATTTCGCATATTTTGCGGTTTCTTTCACAATCCCGAATCAAAATATTTCTACAGTGGAACATATTGGAGGCATTCCGCGTCTTGTACGATGAGGTGGTTGAGATGGCAGAGTTGAGAAGAATACGCCCAGTCTTGCTAGGCATAGGATTCGTATTGCTGTTCGTTGCATTTTTCACGATAAAATCGCCGGTGGCTCACGCATGTTCCTGTGCTATGCCTCCTACGGCGAAGGAGGAGCTGGAGCGGAAAAGCGCGATTTTTAAAGGGAAGGTTACCGGCATCAATATGCCTGAGACGGGCGAGTTCATTTCGAGCGCCGATCTGGTCGCGATAACGTTCCAGGTCGATCAAGTATGGAAAGGCGCGCTTGATGAAGAAACGACGATCTATACGGCAAGGAATTCGGAGAGTTGCGGTTACGTGGGGTTCCAGGAAAACAAGGAGTACGTCGTATTTGCCTATAAAAGCGAGGACAAGCTACAAACCGGCATGTGTGAGCTCACGAAGCCGGCGTCGTCGGCCGGGGAGGAGTTGATTGCTCTCGGCAAAGGATATGCGCCGACGGCAGTGACCGTCAAGAACAAGGCAGCGCCGCTGTCCGGTGAAGGCGCTTCGGGGCAGGAAGTACCAGTGAATGGGAGTTCTGACGTTTATCTGATCGCGGGTGCATGCTTCGCGTTACTTGTTCTAGGTGGGGTTGTGTTGGCTGTGCGGAAGAGTAGGAACGGAAAGTAGGTTCGGGGAGTAGGAATGGAAAGTAAAGTTATAACTAGAAATTGTTGCAAAAAAATACAACAATGCCGAGCTATTGCGTTGCGTGATAAGGGAATGTTGTATGGCGTACAGCAATTTCGCCCGTGAAGGGCCGTTTGCAGCGAAATTGTTGTAGTTGCTGCAACAATAACGATTTGCCGCCATACAACAATATGGTATCAATAACGGGTAACAGAGCTGATTAGAGAACCTTAAAATGACAGGATGGGGCAATGCGATGGTGAAAACAAGTTGTTTGCACATCTTGCATATCTGACTGATTACCCTGAAATAAGGAACAGCCGTCTTCTGCAAGAAGGCGGCCGTTCTTCTGTTCTCGTAGAAGGGCAAACGCTTGGCAGCAGCATCTTCGGAACAGGCGATGCCCCTCTCAATGCGATGCTATCGTAAATGTGCACCTTTCTTCGCCCAAGCTTCGCTAAGCGGTCGGCATAAATGCCGCTACATGCCAGCTCTCTGCGTTTTCGTTAAACAGTCGGGGCTTCTTCCGCAGCGTCCTGCGCAGCGCCTCGATACCAGAACAACGCGTAGTCCGTCATCGTCGAGGAGTGGCCCAGTTGGCGAAGGATTGCTCCCACGTGGCCGCGGTGGTATGCTCCGTGTGTCGCAATCTGCATGACCATTTCCGCAAATGAAGTATCGCGGACACCAGCGTAAGGATTATCCAGCACGATCACCTCCTCCAGATCAAGCCGACCGAGCAATGCCTTGCCCCGCTTAGCTAGCTCACCGTACAGCGCTTCAAGCTCTTCAAGGCTCATGGCCTCCATCTCCTGCAAAAACGAGCGCGCGAAGGCCAACGCATCGTTCATGCTTTTACCCTCCAAAATTTCCATCCAACTGTGATCGACAAAATAAATGTGCGCCATCGCTTGAGACACGGAGGAAAACACGCTCTGCACCTCTTGATGATAAAGCTCCCGCGGCAGCGCTTTTAAGTGGTTAAAAAGGGTTTGGTTAGCCCAGGCATGGTAATTGTACATCGTCATCGCATTTGACATATGGATCGTCTCCTTTGTTTTACATCTCGTATTGGTTTATGAATCCATTATAAAAAAAGAAGTATGACAGCAGCGTGTCATACTTCGGGGCAGCATCTTCAATTTTTTTATAACGGACTGCCTCTCGGATCGAAGCGGTATCGTACCCGACAAGCTGCGGCGTTTCGGCCAACAGCTGCTTGTACTGATCAGAAGTCATGAGAAGACAAGAATTGTAATGAATATGCAATAGAGGTGGCAAGAGAAACGAGAGGAAACGCAAAGTGCCTTATCGAAAATAAAGAGTTATCATCTTCAGTCGATACAAAGGATGTGTTCACCATGCGGTTCCTGGAGGGCTTACGAAGCATGAAAATTTTCCCTAAGATGATTCTGATGTTTCTGATCGCAATCGTACCCTTGTTCGTCGTCAGCTTGCAGTTCAACCGTCTTGGCATGGATAGCTTACGCAAAGAAATATGGAGCTCTATGGAGGCGCGGGTTCGTTTCAATATCGGCTCGCTCGAAGCTGAGATGGCCCGGCTTATTCGGCTGCATACGCAGTATGCGCTTGACAACGACGTGACCAAGTTGAGTATGATTTCGTCGATTTTGCCTTATTATGAGGTCATGCTGATGCAAAAGCGGGTTCAGAACAAGCTCTGGATCATGGAAACCTCCAGTCTCTACATTTCGGAAGCCAGGGCGTACATTCCGTTAATCGGAAAAACGCTACTGCCTTTGACCGATGAAGCGGCCATGACGGAAGCGGAAGTGAAGGAACTGCAGGATCTGAACAGAAAACAGCTATCGCCGATAGTCTACTGGCAGGGGAAGCTGCTGCTGAACACCATATATCCCGATCCTTCTTCTTATACGACCAAACCGCCCCTCTATATTTTGCAGTCTGAGATGGACCAGCGCGGCTTGCAATCCTTTCTGCGGCAGATGGCGGGCGACAACGGCGGGGGTTCTTTGTTATTTAATGACAATCAGGATTGGATGCTGAGGAGCAATCCGGGAAATGCGACGATAGATGAACGAGTCCAATACTTCGTGAAAACACTCCCGATAGATCGGAATTTCGGCAAAGGCATCTTGAAGGAGGACAATCAATCCTATTACGTCACTTACGAGAGATCGGAACTGCTGAATATGACCCTGGCGTTATATATCCCGGAAGAGCAGGTACTTGGACCGCTGCACAAATACCGGGTCTGGTTCCGGGTCTTGTCCGGTGTGGCACTGGCCGTAGTCATCGGCTTCTCCTATTGGATATTCCGTTCGATCCACTCTCCGCTGCGCAGCATGGTGCGGGCCTTCCGCAAGGTGGAGAAAGGCGATCTGACCGTGGCTATCGCCCATCGGAACTACGATGAATTCCAGTATTTATACCGCCAATTCAATATCATGGTCAGCCGGCTGCAGCAATCGGTGCAGGATGTGTACGAATCGAAGATCATGGCCCAGCAGTCGGAACTGAAGCAGCTCCAGTCGCAGATCAATCCGCATTTTCTATACAACACGTATTATATGGTTCATCGCATGGCGTGTGCTCATGATGTTGATAATGTTGCTAAGGCGACGAAGTATTTGGGAGACTATTTTATATATATTACACGAAATTCTTCAGACTCGGCATTGCTGGATGAGGAGTGGAACCATACGGTCGCTTATTTGGAAATTCAGCAGTTGCGATTCCAAAATCGGATCGAGGCGAGCATTTCCTGTCAGTCCACCCGGCTTAGATCTGTACGCATTCCCCGGCTCATTCTCCAGCCTATCGTGGAAAACGCCTATCAGCATGGGCTTCAGTCCAAGAAGTCGGGCGGCATGATCGCCTTGTCCATCCAAGATTCGGAGGAAGAAGGGGCTATCATCATTTCCGTTGAAGAGAACGGGGAAGGCTTGGCCGACGAAGAACTGCAGAGTCTGCAGCAGAAGCTGGAGAGCGTCATGGAAGGCTCGTTCGAGAAGACGGGAATGATGAACGTGCATCAGCGTCTCCGTCTTAAATTCGGAGAGCCTTGGGGCATGAGGGTATCCAAAAGCGCTTTGGGCGGTTTGAAGATCTCCTTGTATATTCCTTTAGGCAAATCAACGAACATGGAGGATTGAGGCTATGCGTCGAATCTTAATTGTAGATGACGAGTTGTTTATTCTGAACGGCCTGAGCGGAATCATGAAGGAAGCCGATTTCGTCGATCTGGAAGTGTGCAAGGCTTCCTCGGCCGACGAAGCGATCGAATGGCTGCATAGAGCCACGATTGATATCGTGTTGACGGATATATGCATGCCGGGCATGGACGGGCTTGAGTTGCAGCAACATATTATCAGGCAATGGCCGAGATGCAAAGTGATCTTTCTAACGGGACATGACGAGTTCTCTTATATCAAGGAAGCGATTCATCATCGGGCCGTAGATTATATTCTGAAGACGGAGGGCGACGAAGCGGTGTTGGGTGCAGTTCGCAGGGCGCTAGGCGAGCTCGACAGCGAGATGGAGAGAGAAGCCCAGCTCGAGCAGGCGCAGAGCAGGCTGCAAGTCGCGCTGCCATCGCTGCAGAACGAATTCCTGACCGAATTGCTGCAGGGCGAATTTCCGATGGGAAGGCGGCTGCAGGAGCAATTCGACGCTTTGAATTTGCAACTCACGGATAGCCGCCCGGTGCTGCTGCTGCTGGCTCGTGTCGATGAATGGCTAGCTTACGGCACCGCGGACAAGGCGTTGCTGCTTTTCGCTGTGCAGAATATCGCGGATGAATACTTACACGACGCCGTGGCGACCCAATCCTTCGTCTACGAGAAGACGCGGATTGCCTGGCTTATCCAACCGATGGGGGAATCGCAAAGAGAAGAGGAGCTTCCCCGGCTGATTCGATTCGTACACGGCACGGCGGAAAGAATCCAACAGACCTGCAAGGAACTGCTGAAGCTGAAAGTATCCTTTGCTGCATCGAGCGCATTCTGCACCTGGTCGCTTGTTTCTAACCGGCATGATGCGCTTAGACGGGCGATGCGCAGAAGTTTCGGAGCGGGCTATGAGCTGCTGATGACCGAACAATCGGCCGAGGAACTTCTTGATAACGCGCCTGTCGAATGGCAGATGAAGCGGGTATGCAAGCTGACCGATGAATTGGGGCTGTTGCTGGAGAGCGGACAACGGGAAGTGTTCAGGCACAAGCTGGCTGAGCTGATGAACGATGAGCTGCTTATCGGCGATGCCGACCTTCGTCTTGCGGCGGCATACCGACTGCTCTCCATGTTCATGACTTTTCTAGCCAATGAAGGCTTGCTTAAGCCGCTGCTCGGCAGTAGAAACATGGATAGTCTGCTTAAGCTTGAGACGCATGTTAGCTGGGAGCAGACGATGCTGCTGTTTGCCGAGCTGGGCGAGACCGTTTTTCTGAGAAAAGACGGCATTTCGAAGCAGTACGGTAAAAGTCTCGTTCACCGGCTCAGGCAATATATCGACGCAAATTTGTCCGGTGATCTGTCGGTTATACGGCTAGGGGAGGTCGTTTCTCTTAACGCTTCTTACTTGTCCCGATTGTACAAGCAGCTTACCGGCGAGAGCCTGTCAGACACCATTATGTCGACCCGGTTATCCACCGCGAGCAGAAAGCTCAGAGAGACGAACGACAAGGTGCAGGACATCGCAGCGCAAGTCGGCTTCGAATCGGCGGCTTATTTTAACCGTTTTTTTAAGAAAGCAAGCGGCCTTACTCCACAGGAATACCGCGAGCAATCCCGCATGTAACTTCTTGCACAGTGACCGTCCTTGTTATCCTCAAGTTGTAATGAGAAGTCAATAATAGTCGAAATCATCTAATAGTGTCTTCTGCGATTCGAATTTATACTCAAAACAAGAAGAGATATCTTCTGAAAATTTCACTAGGGGGAACCATCGCATGAAGAATTTGAGAGCGGTTGCATCAAGCATTGCAGTTATCATGCTGCTTGCCGCCGTACTGTCGGCATGCATTTCGAACAAGGGAAACAATGAGACGAGCCCAAACACCGGTTCGTCGTCGACTGCATCGACCGAGTCAAGCCCGTCGGCCAACGAGCTGGCCGGAGCGATCGATCCGCTCGGTAAGTACGATCCACCGATTGAAGTAACGGTTATTCGTCCGTACGATGAGAACGTCAAATACGCCGAAGGCGAATCCGCTACCGATAATCTATGGACTCGTCTATATGAAGAGAAACTCGGCATCAAGATTAAATATAACTGGACGCTGCAAGGCCCGATCGACCAATACTATCAGAAGCTGAACGTTGCGATTGCGAGCAACGACTTGGCTGATATCGTGACTGTCAACAGCAACGAGTTGAAGCAGCTTGTGGAAGCGGGCCAACTGGCGGATCTGACCGAAACTTACGACAAGTATGCTTCGGATTTCACGAAGAAAGTGTTTGCGGACGACGGCGGCACTGCGATTAGCTCCGCGACTTTTGGTGGGAAATTGTTTGCCCTTCCGCGTATCGGCTCCGACATCGACGAGGTTCCTCTCTTGTGGGTACGCGCTGATTGGTTGAAGAAGCTGAATCTGCCTGAACCGAAGACGATAGCGGACGTGCTGGCGATCTCCGAAGCTTTCGCGACCCAGGACCCTGACGGCAATAACAAAGCCGACACCTACGGCCTTGGCCTCTCAAAAGATTTGAACGGTGGCTTTCCCGGCTTTGAAGGTTTTCTGAACGGTTATCACGCATATTACAACGCATGGTTAAAGGACGCGTCCGGACAATTGGTGAACAGCAACATCCAGCCGGAGATGAAAGCGGCCTTGGCCGATCTGCAGAAGATGTACAGCGGTAAGCAAATTGACAAGGAATTCGGCACGAAGGACAGTGGCAAAGTCGCGGAAGCGGTCACAGGCGGTAAGCTCGGCATGTACTACGGCGCGATGTGGACACCGATCTGGCCGATCCAGGACGGCAAAAATCTCGATCCGAACATGGAATGGAAGCCGTTCTTGCTACCTTCCATTGATGGCAAACCGGCTAAAGGCCAAGTTCCTTTTACCGTTTCGCAGTATTATGTCGTGAAGAAGGGCGCAAAAAATCCAGAAGCGGCAATCAAGCTGATGAATTTCTGGTTCGACGCCAACTACCTGCAGCCTCCTCAACCGCCGAATAGCAAATATGACGGCGTTGAGACTTTCAAATATGTTATTCTGTCTGGCTCGCCAGTTACGGAAAACATGGATGTGTACAAGAAAGCGACCAAGCTGATTGAGGCGAACGACGTCGAAGCGATGAAGACGGCCAGAGAAGGCCAGATTAAAGAGGTTTCCAAATATTTGGAAGGTGATCAGAAGAACTGGGGCTACTACAGAGTATTCGGCCCTGAGGGCAGCTACGCGGTGATCGAGCAGTTGGTGCAGCAAGACCGCATCCAGCGCAGCGAGTTTTTCGGACCTGCTACGCCGACGATGGGTGAAAAAGGGAGCACGCTCGATACCCTCCTGAAAGAAACGTTCACGAAAATCATCATGGGCGCGGCGTCGATCGACGAATTCGACAAGTTCGTGGAAAATTGGAAGAAGCTCGGCGGAGATCAAATTACGAAGGAAGTTAACGAGTGGGCCGCTTCAAGAAAATAATAGACTAAGAACGAGGAGTAAGGAGAAGTATCCTTCATTGCTTCTCCTTCTTCTTTTCTCAAGGATGTGGATAAACATGCTGTCTAAAAAGTCAATTCGGGAAATTCCGCTACATTTAATGCTGTTGCCGGGGCTTCTGCTAGTGCTCGTATACAGCTACGTACCCTTGTTCGGCTTATCGATGGCGTTTATTAAATTTTTGCCTGGGCGTCCCTATTTCGATAATCCTTGGGTAGGGCTCGATCATTTCAAGTATGTATGGGAAATGCCGAATTCCTTGCGTGTGCTGGGAAATACGTTCTATATTGCGGCGCTCAAAATTGTGGTGGGGCAAATCGTGCCGATCATTGTCGCGCTGCTGCTGAACGAGCTTTCCAAAGATTGGCTGAGGCGGGGCGTGCAAACGCTTATCTATTTGCCCCATTTTCTATCGTGGATTATTCTGGGCGGCATTCTGATTGATATATTGTCTCCTTCTCAAGGCATTGTTAACCAGATTCTTAAATCCTTGGGGTTAGAGCCGATCTATTTCCTGGGCGACAACCGTTGGTTCCCGTTCACAATCGTCATTACGGATGTGTGGAAGGAATTCGGATTTAATACGATTGTGTACTTGGCTGCTTTGACCGCGATCAATCCTTCACTCTACGAAGCGGCGCTCATCGATGGTGCAAGCCGCTGGAAGCAAACGTTGCACGTTACATTGCCAGGCATACTGCCGATTATTATTTTGCTCGCAACGCTCAGCTTAGGAAACGTTCTGAATGCCGGGTTCGATCAAGTATTCAATTTATATAGTCCCTCAGTTTACGAAAGCGGCGATATTATCGATACGCTTGTGTATCGAACGGGCCTGGAGCAGGCCCAATACAGCGTCGCGACGGCTATCGGGCTGTTCAAGTCTCTCGTATCGTTCGTTATGATTTCGCTGTCATATTTTCTGGCTTATCGCCTCGCAAATTATAGAATTTTCTAGATTGGAGGTTTCGGCATGATTCGAACAAGCGGAACCTATCGCATTTTTAATGTGTTGAACATCATGTTTTTATCCGCTTTGGGGTTGGTCTGCATTTTCCCGCTCGTACATGTGCTTGCCCTATCCTTCAGCAATAATAGCGCCGCTGCTGCTGGGCTGGTGAAGCTGTGGCCGGTAGGGTTCACGACAAGCTCCTATGAATTTATTTTGAGGAAACCGGCATTTCTGCAATCGATCGTTATGACCGTTGAGCGGGTAATTCTCGGTTCTTTCGTGAACCTGCTGCTTACGATGCTTATCGCGTATCCGTTGTCCAAGGAAGTTGCCGCTTTCCGTTATCGCACGGTATATGCCTGGATATTCGTATTTACCATTCTTTTTAACGGCGGACTGATTCCGTGGTATATGACGATTAAATGGACAGGCATTATGGATACGGTGTGGGCGCTCGTTCTTCCCGGAGCCGTCCCGGTGTTTAACGTCATTTTGCTGCTCAACTTTTTTCGCGGACTTCCGAAGGAGATGGAGGAGTCCGCTTCAATCGACGGAGCAAGCCATTGGACCATTTTGTGGAAAATATATGTGCCCTTGTCGCTTCCGGCTATTGCGACGATCTCTCTCTTTACCATCGTCGGCCATTGGAATTCATGGTTTGACGGGTTGATTCTGATGAAATCGCCGGAACACTTTCCGTTGTCCACCTATTTGCAGACGATTCTCGTAAACATGGATCTCACTTCAATGTCGGGCAAAGATTATGAAATCTTGCGCGAGGTATCGGATCGGACAGCCAAAGCGGCACAAATTTTCCTCGGAGCGCTGCCAATCATTGCCGTATATCCGTTCTTGCAGCGGTTTTTCGTGAAAGGAATCGTACTGGGCAGTGTGAAGGGATAAGAAGCTTGAGGCCAATACAATCGATTCGCGAAATAAAAAGATTGTTTACAGGGTAGCTGCTTTAACGGTATTGATCGCGGCCTGCAAATTATACTTCGGCGTACCTTCTTAACATTTTTTCAAGCTTCTCCTTCATCGCCGTTCGGAGCTCGACAGGCTCCACAACCTCGACGCCTTCACCCAAGCTAAGCAGCACGGACTTCAGCCACGCGGCCCGCGCGGGATGTGGGACATGCAGGGTGAGCAGCAGCGAGCCGTCATCGTTGTAGCTTTTGTCCGCGCCGTAGAATTGGTCCATCGCGATGGCAAGCGCATTCGGCGAAACGTGCAGCACGACCTTCTCCGGCTCCGCTTGCCGGTAGCCTTCGCGTGTGCGTTCTTCACGTTCCGCAGCATGATTGCGGTGGTACCGTTCCTCGGTCAACGCCAGATTGTCCATCCGCGATATCCGAAATTCGCGGTAATCCTTGCGCGTCCGGCAAAAGCCGAACACGTACCACGTGGCGTATTTGTACATGAGCCGGACCGGCTCGATGCTGCGGTTCAGCCGCTCGTTCTTGGCGCTGACGTATTCGAAAGCGACGACGCGGCGCTGCTGAATGCCCGCACGCAGCAAACGCAGCGATTCGTTGTGCGGCCGCCAGCCGGCCATGTCCATCGAAACGCTCGGCGTGTCGTCAGGCTGAATCGTCTGCAGCTTCTGGATCGTCTCCATCGCGCGTTCGTCCTCGAATACGGTCGACATGCTGTGCAGCACGGTGATGAGCGAGCCGACATCATAAGAGCCGAGCAGGCTCCGATCCATTTTGTATTCCTCGATAATGCCGTAGCCGCCGTGTACGCCTTGGTGCGAAACAACGGGAATGCCCGCCGCGCAAATGACGTCGATGTCCCGGTAAATCGTCCGCTGGGAAACGTTGTACCTTTCAGCCAAAGCGGACGCTGACAGCACCTCGTTGTTCAGCAGCATATAAATCATCGAAATGAGCCGTTCCAGCTTCATTCAAGCACCTCACGGGGAAATATTTATCCGTTTACTTATTCGTCTCGTTAAATATCAACATTCCTAATCACGAGCGGTTGCGAATCGGCAAGTTTGTTTTTCGCTACCCGATAAACACCGAAAATTATATCACATCTTCTGCCGCCGTTGGTGATATGACCAACGTCAAAAGGACTGTTCCCAAGTCCGACAAGACTCGAAAACAGTCCTTTAAAGCACGCGCCCCTTCGCTATTCCTGTAGCGTTTCCTCCACCCAATCGCACCACTCGATATTTGACTTCGTGTTGGAAATCGCCTTGTGCAGCAGCAAGAGGGCTCCGTAATATTGCGATCCGAAGCGTATCTCTTCGCCCTTGTCCCGCGATAACTGCAAGACGCGCTCGAGCTTCTGCTCCATCTGATCCCGCTTGGCCGCGTACATCTCTTTGCGTTCCGCGACCAGCTTGCGGGCTTTGGCCCGGTCGGTGATGCCGACGCTGTACACCTTAAACGAGAATTCGTCGCGGGTAACCGGCATGGCCGAAGGGGCGTCGATCCACTCTTGCAGCGCCGTTTTGCCGGCCTCGGTGATCGAATATATTTTTTTATCCGGCTTATCCGATTGCGGGACAAGCACGAATTCGACCAGCCTGCTGCGCTCAAGCTCCGCCAGCAGCGGGTAAATCTGACTGTGCTGGGCATGCCAGAACGGTTGTATTTTTTGCATCAAATCGTAGCCGGAGTACGACCCCCAAGCCAGCATGCTCAACAAACCGTAAGATAATGTATTCAACACAGTCCCCCCATAGAATTGAGTCCGCTTGTGCCGCGGACTAGGCTAATTTGGTTTCGAGCTTCGGTCCGGCGGCTTGCGCCGGTTTGGCCCGGTTTTTGCGGATGAAATATGCAAAAGGCAGCGCTGCAAGCACAATCACGGTCGCGACAAGATAAACGTCGTTGACGCTCATCGTGAAGGACATCATCTGCATATGCGTTTTGTCGTAGTCGCCCGCGGCGGCCAAATCCTTGAAATGCGCCGTCGTGCGCGACGTAAGCAGCGATGTGAAAATCGCGATCGCAAACGAGCCGAACACGTTGCGCAGCCAGTTGCTGATCGACGAAGCGTGGCCGCTCAGCTGCGGCGGAATTTGCTCCATGCCCGCATTGCTCGCCGGCATCATCGTCAAGGCGATCCCGATGTTGCGGACGACCATGCACAGCAAAATATATTCATGCGAAATGTTAATGCTAAGCCAGCTCAAAGGCAGCGTACCCGCAGCCATGACCACAATGCCGACAAGCATTAAGACGCGCGGGCCGATGACGGTGTACAGCTTGCCGACGAATAAAGTGATGATCGCCATGGCGAGCGAGGACGGCAGCAGGATGAGCCCCGTATCCATCGGGGTGACCCGCTGAATATTTTGCAGGAATACCGGCGTCAGCAGCATCCCGGAATACAAGCTGATCGTAATGATGCTGGTTAGGATCAGCGTGATCGAATACCTGGCGTTGCCGAACACGCGCAGGTTGAGCAAAGGCGTCTCCGCCGTCAGCTCCCGCCATACGAACAAGGCCAGGAAGACGAAGCCTGCAATGAACAGGGAGAGCGTTTTGCCTGATGCCCAGCCCCATGCATTGCCTTGCGACAAGGCGACAAGCAGCGTGGAACTGCTGACGATAACGGTGATGAAGCCGATCAGGTCGAACGATTTCGGGACTTGCAAACGGTAATACGGAATAAAAGGGAATACGAGCAGGATCGAAATGATTTCGATCGGTACGTTGATCCAGAACAGCCAATGCCAGCTGAGGTGCTCCAGCAGCCAGCCCGCGAACGTAGGCCCGACGGCGGGCGCCAGCATCGAGGAAGCGGCCCAGATGCTCATCGCGATCGGTTGTTTTTCCTTCGGGATCACTTGGAAAATAATCGCCATCGTTGCCGGCACGATGAGGCCGCTGAACATCCCTTGTACGATTCGGAACGCAATGAGCATCGGCGCGGTCGTGACGACGGCGCATAGGACGGAAGCCAGCGTAAATCCGATCAGGGCGAACAAATATAGCCGTTTGTAGCTGAACCGCTCGCCGAAATAGCCGGTCACCGGGGCAACCGTGCCCATGGCAAGCATAAACCCCGTCAGCACCCATTGGATGGTGCCGAGCGTTGTGTTGAAATCATGCTGCAGTACGGGAATGGCGATATTCATCGTGCTGGTCGCCAGTGTCGAGACAAAGCTTCCGAAAAAAATAGCGGTCAAGATCGGCAAAAGCTTCACTTGAGGTTTAACGGTCGTACTGCTCATGAATGCCGGTTCCACTCCTTTATGTCTAAACTTACATATGAAAAACAAGGAGACTATACTGTTTTTCAGCTCATATGTCAATTGTGACATAAGGGAGATAAATGGCTTAATTATGCTCTAAAATGGCTTTTAGCAGCTGAGTCCGGTTTTTAACGCCAAATTTGCCCAGCATCGAGTTGATATGCTTTTTGACCGCCGCTTCGCTGACGAACAGCCTCGCCGCAATCTCCGCATTCGTCAAGCCTTCGGCCAGCAAATCCGCAACTTCCTGCTCGCGCGGCGTGAACGCTTCGATGTGCCCGAACTTGGCGGGCGGCGCTTGGGGCAGCCCTTCGACCAGCCGGTTCAGCAGCGGGATCAGCCCTTTGCCGCGCGTGTTCATGACGAATGTTTGCGTTGGCGTTGCGCCGTCGTAATCGCAGTGGACCAGATCGGACACGACGTCAAAACCGAGGCTCCTATGCACTTCGATGTAATGCGGAAACGGCGGAGGAGAGGAGAGCAGCAAGCCTCCCGCCAAAATTTGCTCCAGCATTACATGCACGATGTCGGATCGCAGTTCCTCTTGCTCGACGTTCTCAACGTCGACCGTAAGGATGAACCAGCCGGCCGGCTGGGCGCTCGGGACATGCAGCGCCGCGAGCTGCTGTGGGGTCAGGCTGCCGAAGTAAGCGCGCGACAGAAGCGCCTGCTTCAAATAGGCGATGGTGCCTTCATGGATCGGTACGATCGCGGACAGCCCGACGATACGTCCTTCCGGGTTGCGCATCAGCCGAACGGCCTTGTCCTCCAGGCGCAGCAGTTCCTTCAAGTCGATGCGGCTAATCCGGTACAAGCTTTGCTCCGCCGACATCGTGTAACGGAACATGGTGCCGCTCTCCGGATCAGCGCAGCGGATGTGGCATTCCCGAGCGTCGGCGTGCCTTCTGCGGACATATTGTTCTGCCTCCGCCAAGTTTGCCTCGTTTAATGTTTCCCAATAGTTCGCAGACATGCGGGAATGCCGGTAGTGCGCACGCAAAATCGGATTGCCGGCGAATTGCAGCAGTTGGCCGAGCACTTGAAACACTTCCTTGTTATGCTGCAGCTTCTCGACGATGCGCTCGTAGCCATGCCGAATCGACCGGGAGACGTATTCGGCGTATTGTCCCGGCGTCCGGCTCCGAAACATGTGGCGTGCCGCTTCCCGGACCGTGTCGTGCAGCTCCCAGCCGCCGGACGTCCGCTTGACGAAAGACAGCCGAACCAAACGGTCGAACAAGGAAGCGGGAACGTCGCGTTCCGTCAACTGGGCCAGCAGCTCCAGGTTGAACACGCGCATCAGCGACGCCGCCTGGACCAAATCGCGCAGCGCTTCGTCCGGCACCTCCCGCAGCCAGCTGTCCAGCACGTCGTCGAGCTGCCTCGCCTGTCCGATGGAAGCCGGTTCCGGGGAGTCGTGGGCGATGAGCGCCACCATAAGCGGATGCCCCATCGTCTGGAGCCAGACTGCGTCGATGACCGATTCCGAGGCAACGCCGCACCGGTGCATGTACAGCTGGACGTCGCTGTATTGCAGCTCGTTCAGGGGGAGGAATACGATCAGTTTCCTCCATGCGGGGGATAGCTTCCACGGGCCTTGGAGCGGGTAACGGCCTGCGATGACGATGAGCAGTTCGGTAGATAGCCTCGCCAGCAGCTCGTCTCTCAGCCACTGGTCGAGAGAGCCGATTTCCTCGTAATGGTCGAATGCCAGAACGATTCTGCGGCTTCCCGCCGCTCCGTTTAATGCGGCGGAGCATTGTCCCGCGACAGGAATATTCGCCATTGTCGTACCTGTTAGCGGCGAATCCGCGACGGGCATATCCGCCATTGGCATACCGGCAATCGGGATACCCGCCGGCATATCCGCCACCTGCGTGTCTACCCTTTGCATATCCGCAATCGACAAATCCGCTGCCGGTTTTTCCGCCATTTGAATTCCCGCCGTCGGCATATCAAGCATCGGCTTGCCCCCAACCGCGCCGCTTCCTTGCAGCAAGTCCAAGAGGTAAGCACATAACGCTTCGGCCGTGCGGAAATCTCGGACATCCACGAGCAAGAAAAGAGCGTCCGCGGCCATCGCACGGTTGCGGAACCGGTCCAGTAGAAAGCTTTTGCCCATGCCGCCCGTGCCGTAAATGTTCAGAATGCGTTCCGTCCGTTCCGGCAGATGGAGCAAATATTGTTCGAATAAACGGGTTTCGAATTCCCTGCCGACAAAAAATCGATCCTCGCCGCGGTCGATCCAATCCCCTAATTGTTCTGGAACCATGAAGAATCCCCACTTTTTGCTAACTTTATCTCAAAGTATACTACCGAAGTGATCGTATGGATAGTTCATCGCGCGGCGGCGCCATGGTAAGTTTGTGTCACGACTTGTAAGGAAGGTGATGCGAATGAACTCCATGTACAACGGCAGTGCGATTCACGACGAATCGTTCCGAAGCAGACTGAAGCAGCGGGATATGATCAGCGGATCGGATATTTTGCTCCGATCGCTGCTGCTGGAAGGCGTCGAATGCGTTTTCGGCTACCCAGGCGGCGCAGTGCTGTATATTTACGACGCGATGCACGGCAACCCTGATTTTCGCCACGTGCTGACCCGCCATGAGCAAGGGGCCATTCATGCGGCCGACGGGTATGCTCGCGCAACGGGCAAAGTCGGCGTATGCATCGCGACGTCCGGTCCCGGCGCGACGAATTTGATCACCGGCATTGCGACGGCGAATATGGATTCCGTGCCGCTTGTCGTCATCACGGGCAATGTGGCGACTTCATTGATGGGCACGGATGCGTTCCAGGAGGCGGACATCGTCGGCATGACGCAGCCGGTGACGAAGCACAGCTACTGCGTGCGGCGGGTCGAAGACCTGCACCGCACGATCCGGGAGGCGTTCCATATCGCCTCGACAGGCCGCAAAGGCCCGGTGCTCGTCGACATCCCGAAGGACGTCTCGGCGGCGCTGTGCGAATTCCGCTATGCGGAGGCGATCGCGCTGCGCGGGTACAAGCCAGCCGCCGAAACCGCCCCGGCGCAAATTGAGAAGCTGCGGCTCGCCATCGAAGGAGCGGAGCGGCCGCTCATCCTCGCCGGCGCCGGCGTCGTCCATGCCGATGCGTCGGCCGAGTTGACGGAATTTGCCCGCAAGGCGCAAATTCCGGTGACGACGACGCTGCTCGGGCTTGGCGGGTTCCCGAGCGCCGACGAGCTTTGGCTCGGCATGCCGGGCATGCACGGCACGTACACCGCGAACCGGGCGCTGACGCAGTGCGATCTGCTCATCTCGGTCGGCGCCCGGTTCGACGATCGCGTGACGATGCGGCTCGACGGCTTCGCGCCGCATGCGCTGATCGCGCACATCGACATCGACGCCGCCGAGATCGGCAAGCTCGTGCCGACCGCGATCCCGATCGTCGGTGACGCCAAATCGGTGCTGTCGGCGGTGAGCCGCGACATGCCGGCGAGAGAGGGCAACCGCGAATGGCTGGAGGGCTTATTCGCGATGAAACGGCAATTTCCGCTCGTCATCCCGGATTCGGAGGACGAGCTGAAACCCCAGTTCGTCATCGATATGATCTATCGGATGACCGGGGGGCAAGCGATCGTAACGACCGATGTCGGACAGCATCAGATGTGGGCGGCGCAGTTCTACAAATTCGCGGAGCCCCGCGCTTTCATCAGCTCCGGCGGCCTCGGCACGATGGGCTTCGGCTTTCCGTCCGCGATCGGCGCGCAGCTCGGAAGGCCGGGCAAGCTGGTCGTTTCGATTAACGGCGACGGCGGGATGCAGATGTGCGCGCAGGAGCTGGCGATTTGCGCCATACACCAAATTCCGGTCAAAATCGTCGTCATCAACAACCAGTCGCTTGGCATGATCCGGCAGTGGCAGGAGCTCATCTATGAAGGGCGGCGCAGCCATATCGATCTGTCAGGCAGCCCTGATTTCGTCAAGTTGGCGGAAGCCTACGGAGTCAAGGGATTGCGGGCGACGAACAAAGCGGAGGCGGAGGCTGCCTGGAGACAGGCGATGGATACGCCGGGGCCGGTGCTCGTCGATTTTGTCGTATCGAAGGACGAATTCGTTTTCCCGATGATTCCGCAGGGCCAAACGTTAAACGACATGATGCTGGAGGTGCCGGAATGACGAAACAAACGATCTCCGCCATAGTCAACGACGTTCCCGGCGTATTGCAGCGCATTGCGGGGTTGTTCGGACGCCGCGGCTACAATATCGAGAGCATTACGGTCGGCGCCTCCGAGGAAGCGGGCATCTCGCGCGTCATCATTGTCACCCGGGGCGATGACCGGCTAATCGCGCAAATGTGCCATCAGCTGTCCAAGCTGATCGACGTCATCGACGTTCGCCATCTTAGCGCAGGGCCGCTCGTCTCGCGCGAGCTGATGCTGGTGAAACTGTTCGCCGCGCCAGACCGCCGTCCCGAAATTTTCGACATCGTCCAAACGTTCCGCTGCTCGGTTGTCGACGTCGGCATCGATTCGATCATGATCCAGGCGGTCGGCGACACCGAGAAAAACAACGCATTCGTGCAGCTGCTGCAATCGTACGGCGTGCTGGAGCTGACGCGGACCGGCGAGACGGCGATGAGCCGGGGATAACAAGCGGAGCTGGGCCTATTAATGAATGGATGGCCGATGAAAACGAGCAGCAGCTTAGGCTTGTTAGTAGACTGAATGCGATGAAAGCGGGTCCGAGCAAGAGCCGGCTGAAGCTGCTGAAAAGCCGCCGTTTGTTGGTCTAAGGACCCAACATTGTTTCCATGTGCCAACTATGCTACAGTGATAATACCCTACTATATTGGTAGGGTATTATTCATGTTTGTCATGGAGGAATTTACATTGCCTAACATTGCGAAAAATTTAACGGAACTTATCGGGAACACCCCGTTGCTGGAGCTATCCAACTATATGAAGGCAGAGCAGCTCGAAACGAAGCTGATTGCGAAACTGGAATATTTCAACCCTGCGGGCAGTGTCAAAGACCGGATCGGTTATGCCATGATCAAAGACGCGGAAGAGCGCGGATTGCTAAATAAAGATACCGTCATTATCGAACCGACTAGCGGCAATACTGGGATCGCACTCGCATTTGCCGCGGCCGCCCTTGGTTACAAGCTGATCATTACGCTGCCGGAAACGTTCAGCATCGAACGCCGGAAGCTGCTGAAGGCTCTAGGGGCGGAGCTGGTGCTGACGCCGGAAGCGGAAGGGATGCGCGGGGCGATTCGCAGAGCGGAGGAGTTAGCCGCCGAAACCCCGAATTCTTACATCCCGCAGCAGTTCGCCAATGCGGCGAATCCCGAAATTCACCGGAAAACAACGGCCGAGGAAATATGGCGGGATACGGACGGGGACGTCGACGTGTTCGTTGCGGGCGTCGGGACAGGAGGAACGATCTCCGGTGTCGGCGACGTACTGAAGCGGAAGAAACCGTCCGTCCACATCGTTGCGGTCGAACCGTTCGATTCGGCGGTGCTTTCCGGCGGAAAGCCGGGCCCGCATCAAATTCAGGGGCTCGGCGCGGGCTTCGTGCCCGACACGCTCGACGAATCGGTCGTCGACGAGATCGTGAAGGTCAAGAACGAGGCTGCGTTCGAGACGGCCCGCAAGCTGGCTCGGCACGAGGGGCTGCTCGTCGGCATTTCGTCCGGCGCCGCCGTGTTCGCCGCGACTCAAATCGCGCAGCGCCCGGAATATCGCGGCAAGTCGATCGTCGTCCTGCTGCCCGATACGGGAGAGCGGTATTTGTCCACCGCCCTGTTCCAGGCAGACTAACGGATATCGGATGAAGCCGGGACGATTTTGCCCAAACGCCGCATTCCGATTTCCGACGCCGCTACCCGCCCCATTCAACCGGATTCTTACATAGGTCAGCGAAACAGACGAAAGAGCATCAATGGCAGGGTTAGGCTGATGGGCAAGGCCGCGGGAACGAGAAGCCTTTCCGTCCCGGGACCGATGACACGGGATAACCCCCATGTTACGATGGTTTCAGTTCAGTCATTGCCGCTTCGGCGGAACGGACATTTTCGGGAGGTTAGGTTTGGATGAACAGCAGTAGGGCGATTTTAGGGATCATCCTGATCCTTGCAGGCGGATATTTATTTATCAACAAAGGCGTTTCGATGGACACCGGCGATATTTTCGCTTATTTCTGGGCGAGCATGTTCGTCATCCCGTTAGGCGTGTTTTTCCACTGGATGTACTTCTCCATGACGGCGCGCCGGGCGACGGGGCTGCTCATTCCGGGCGGTATTCTACTGGTTGCAGGTATCGTATGCCAGATTTCGATGCTGTTCGATCTGTGGCATGTGATGTGGCCGGGCTTTCCGCTCGCGGTCGCTTTTGGATTGGCTGAGTTTTATTGGTTCGGGAGCCGCAACAAATGGCTGCTCATTCCGATTTATTTTCTCGGCATCATGTCTTTCATCTTCTTCGTCGTTTTTTCGGCGGGAACGGTGTTGGGCGATCCGATGATGAGTCCGGTTCTCGCAGTTGTGCTGATCGCCATCGNCGGCATCATGTCTTTCATCTTCTTCGTCGTTTTTTCGGCGGGAACGGTGTTGGGCGATCCGATGATGAGTCCGGTTCTCGCAGTTGTGCTGATCGCCATCGGCCTGCTGCTGGTGGTCGGGAAAAAAAGGGACGTCCATATGTAATGAGGGAATGCAGATTGGAATATTGTTCGAAGATTGAAGGAAGCGGCCGTGCGGTCGCTTTTTTGCATTGTTTTGTTGAGTACGGACGCGTGGAAGATAAGATGATAAAAATAACATAAAATACCGTTTTGAATTTTATGTTAGAAGCCCGCTTTCCCTTTTTGCCGAAATCCCCTTCGTTCAGGAAATGGAATGTTGTTGCCGAGGGAATCCTGATCTTAAAGCTTAAGTAGAAGTTCCCTGCAAAACAGCTATCCTGAGCCAAAGGGATTTCGACAAAGAGGATGCATTTGAACGGAGAAAATCTTGACTGCCTGATTACATTTCTATTGCAGAAAATAATAATTTGTGGAGAGTTTCCTCCAAACGCTGCTATCCTGAGCTAAGGGGATTTCGACATAGGAGATGTATTCGAGCGGAACCTTGAAGTTCGCCGATTTGTTTAGATTCCAGCATTGACTTTTGCCCGTGGAAATGGTTGTATAAAGTTCAAATGGTTCGGGAGGAAGGCAATCGATGACAACAGCTTGGAGCAAACCGGAAGCGATGATTTTTGACCTGGACGGCACGTTGTTTCAGACCGAAACGCTGCTGCTGCCGGCTTATCACGCTTGCTTCGATCAGATGCGAAGCGAAGGCGTATTTCAAGGTGAGACGCCGCCGGAGGAACGAATTTTAGGTAGTCTCGGCATGCTGCTGGAGGATATTTGGAAAAACGTGATGCCGGAGGAGCCTGTCGACACGCGCCAACGTGCGGATGTGCTGCTGCTGCAGCATCAGATGGAAGGGCTCAAGCAAGGCGTCGGCGCGATGTACGAAGACGTAGAAGATACGCTGCAGGCGCTGAGGGACAAGGGCGTTAAGTTGTTTGTCGCTAGCAACGGCCTGGAGGATTACGTGAAGAAGGTCATCGAGCACAAGGGGCTTGCTCCGTTGTTCGAGGAGCTCTACAGCGCCGGGGAATATGAGACGCGTTCCAAGGTCGATCTCGTGCGCATTTTGCTGGACAAGCATGGCATAAGCAGCGCCTGGATGGTCGGCGACCGCTCTTCCGATGTGGAAGCGGGCAAGAAGAACGGCTTGACCGTCGTCGGCTGCGACTATGCCGGCTTCCGCAAAAGCGGCGAGCTGGACGGCGCGGATATCCGCATCACCTCGTTCGGCGAGCTGCTGAACTACGTAAAATAAGCGACGTCAACGCGGACGTCCGCAATAAGCCGGTTTGGGCGATTTTCCGCCCGGATCGGCTTTTAAAATTTCGAATTCGATTCGAAACTACATTGCAAAATGTGCAATAGAAATCTTTTGATCTCGCGGAAAATGGTCAGTCTATTGTACGATGTACAATGGAACTGGATTTTTTCGACTAAATTGCTTGTCAGAACGAATCACGATTGCACAAAATGCAACGGAATGGAATCCAGTGGCGCTCTTACGCCGGTTCCATTGTACAAAGTACAATCTTCATCCTATTATGATCGGGCCGCGCGGGGGAGGGGCAATCGCTTGTTCCCGCGGTTCATAAAGCGGTTTGACAGACTGCCGATTACCTTGTACATTATGCGTATCCTCTTTTGGGAAACCGTGAACGAGTTCGAATATTAGGAGGCCTTATGGACTTTTCGATACAGTATTTATCGTTTTTCGTCATTCAGCCGGAGGGCGGCGGAAACGCCGGCGCCAAAGCCTATAAACACTATCAAACGCTCGATGGAGAAGCGTACGCGTACAGCGAAATCAAGCATTTCCTCGACGGCGAATTTGCGCGGATCGCGAAGCGCAAGGTGGAGAAAAATCCAAGCTCCGAACATGCGCCGACCAAGATCGGCCGTTTTATCGTGGAGCCGGGCCATGAGCCGGGCAGCAATCCGAATTATAATTTGTTCCAAAGGCTACGGACGGCCGTAACCCGGGATGAGTTTTTGTGGGGCTGCGACGAAATGGTGCGCATCTACATGGATACGAGCGCGGTGCGCGGCGGGGCGATGATTTTTGCCACGGCGAAGCTGAACCAATATTTCGACGAACCGTTCGTGTTCGTCATGAAGTGCGATTTTGAGCCGAAGGTGGCGCGGATCGCCGATGAGAAAAGCTTGATTGCGCAGGTCGACATGGCGATCAGCGCCCGCAACATCAAGTCGATTCAATATCCGTTCATGCCCGAGGAGGGCATTCTGGAGGAGCTGGAGCTGAAGGTCCATCAGGCATCGCATGCGCGGTATTTCGAGGATTTCCTGAAATACGTCTCGTACGAGAAATCGATGCCGGAAATCGTGAGCGAGCAGGTGCTGACGATGGTCAATCAATTTATGGAGCATAAATGGCAGGGAGCAGACGCGGGAGACGAGGCTTTACGGAATGTTGCGGGTTATGGAGCGCAGTCGTTGCAGTCGTCGGACGGCGGGTATGGCGGGTATGGCGAGCAATCGGTGGACGCAGGCTACGAAGCGCAGTTCCGGCAACCCGACGGCAGCGGCTACGACGGGTTTGCAGCGGGGGAACATGGAGCGGCATTGCATGCCGACCCGTCCCCGATGACGGGCGGCGCCATGCACGCGGTCGACGAGGAACCGGGCGGCGGAGCGCAGGATCGCTTGCGTATGCAGCAGCCTCCATGGGACGAGCATGCGGTTGCGTCCGGCGGTTATGCCGCTTCCGGCTCCGCACCCGCCCCGAACAGCCGCCTGCAGCAGGAGAAGCAAAGCTTCGAGGTATGGGCGGCGCGCGACAAGCGGGACTTGCAGGAAACGTGGGGGCACGAGCAAGTGCTGGAAGCCGCGGCGCTGCTGACGGGGCAGAAGGATGACTTGGAGCTGAAGTTCAAGCTCGGCGGCATTTCGGTCAAAGCATTGCTCGCCGATTACGGCTGCAGGCTCCATATCGCGCGTCATAACGGGAAATACGTCGTGCTGATCGAAGGCGACCAATTCGAGTTCGACAAAGGCATGTCGCCGATCGAGCTGTTGTCGCCGGGGCCGATCGAGCAGGTCATTAACCGCATTGGCGAGTCGGATGGGGACGCGGGGGCCGATACGGCTGGATCGCAGTATGCGCAATCGCAATCGTCATATGAGGGCGATAAGCCGCCTTGGTGATGAGAGAAGCGCAGTGCGGCGTTACGAATAGTTTAGGGCAAGAACAGCAGTAAGCCGCGGGCTACGGCCCCTTCTTCCGGATGACTCGGTTACGGCACTTCCCATAGTTCAAGGCTAAACTGGCACAAGTTAAATAAGCTTACTTCGAATCCAGCGGTCGATTTGAGCGAGCGCGGCCGCGTCAGTTTCCGGCGGGAACCGATGCTTCATCCCTTCATATATGGATATGGCGAAGTCCTTGCCGTGCCGCTCCAACTCGTGCGCGAGCCGGTGCGCATGCTCTACGCTCACTTGGTCGTCCTGATCACCGTGAACGATCAGCACAGGGCGGCGGATTCGATCCGCCCAGCATACGGGCGAGCGGTCGTGATACGCTGCGGCTTGCTTGACTGGGTGGCCGACGACGCGCTTCAGCATCCGCCGCAGGTCGATGCGCTCTTCGTACGTCAGCAGCAGGTCGCTGACCCCGCCCCAGACGACGATCGGCCCGGCTAGCGGGCAATCGCGCGCCGCCAGCGCGGCCATGATCGATCCGCGCGAGAAGCCGATGAGCGGGATAGGCAGCGGCGCGACGCCAGGCAACGAGCGCACCAGTGTCAGCGCGTTGTACACATCGTGCCGGTCCTCGCCGCCGAACCCGTCGATGCCGTGCCCGCCGCTAGACGAGCCGCGGTAATACGGGGCGAACACGATGTACCCTAGGGCGGCCAGCGTTTCGATGCGTTCCGGCTGCACCATCCCGACTCGCCCGATGCCTCCCCTGCAATAGAGGAGCCCCGGACAAGGCTCGGCCCGCTGCGGTTCGGCCAATAGCCCTTGCACCGGCAGCCCTTGGCTTGCATAAGTGATATGGTACAGCCGAATCGGAGCTTGTTCGTCCGATAGACGCTTGCGGTTAATGATCTCCCCGTCTCTCCAGTTGCTTGTTTCCGTTGTCGGCAATGTTCGTGCTCCTTTATGTAGTGTCGTTGACAATCATCATAAAGTAGTGTATAACCTAATACAAGTTTACAATCGTATAGATCAACATCGAGGAACAGAACAGTAATTTCGAAGGGAAGCCCAAGCGAGCCGGGAGGGTGGGAGCCGGTGCGGAAGTTCGGAATGAAGCGGGTCTGGAAGATGGTCTTCGGAACTTCGAAGCTTGTTGCAAGCGCTGATGCTGGAAGCATCGGACGCATCCTGCGGCGTAGCTTGGAGCAGTATGAAGGCTCGGCGATAACGCCGTTATGTCGTGAAGGGGCCGGACGCTAACGTTCGGCACAAAGGGTGGTACCGCGGGAATGAAGCTCTCGTCTCTTATTTGGAGACGGGAGCTTTTTGGCGTTATTCGTGATGTTTTTCATGCGGTGCGGTGTGTCAGGGGTTTTCGAAACCAACGAAAGCGAAGGTGAGATTCGAATGCTGCGAAACGAATTGCTGGAGCAAGTCATTCAAGAACATGCGGAGAAGCTGGTGAAGGAAGCCGGCGAGTCGTGGCCGGAAAAGCTGGAGGCGATTGTGGAGCATCCAGGCAATATGGAGCATGGAGAGTATTCGACCAACATGGCGATGAAGCTGGCAAAAACATTGCGCAAACCGCCGGTGGCCATTGCCGAACAGTTAAAGCTGCGCCTGGAGGAAGACGATCGGCTCGCCGTTATTCAGCGGATTGAGGTGGTTGCGCCGGGTTTCTTGAACATGTACTTGGATTGGAGCGTATGGGCGAACATGGCTGAAGCGGGAGCGGATGCCGATGCCGAGGCGATCGGTCAAGCCGCAAGAGGCGAAGATCCTCGTATGGGCACCAGGGGTGGCTTGTCTGCAAGAGCCGGCACAAAAGCGAAAAAAGCCGTTATCGAGCATACGTCGATCAACCCGAACAAATCGGCTCACGTCGGTCATTTGCGAAATTCCTGCATCGGGGATACGCTCGCGCGAATGCTGAACAGGGCGGGCTACCGCGTCGAGGTGCATAACTACATCGATGACCTCGGCAATCAGCTGGCGGATACGGTCGTCGGCTTGCTGCAGGCGGAGCAGAACGGCTCGCATGCGAGATTCGGCGATTTTTGCTGGGATGTGTACGCCGCCATTAACAGAGCCTACAAGCAGCAGCCGGAGCTGCAGGAGGAACGGACGAAGGTGCTGCATGCGCTGGAGGAAGGGGAAGGCAATCTGGCATGGATCGGCGGGCTGACTGCGGAACGGATCGTTCGGGAGCACGTAGAAGAAATGAAGCAATTCGGCATCCGCTACGATGTGCTGGTATGGGAGAGCAACATCGTGCGGGAAGGCTTCTGGCAGGCGGCCTTTGATTTGCTGTGCCGGACGCCCGTGTTTCGCCGGGAAGAGGAAGGCAAGCTGGCGGGCTGCTGGGTGCTCAAACAGCCGGAAGATCAGCAGGCGGAAACGATCGCAGCGGAGCGTTTGGCGGAGCGCGAACAGCAGCAGTCGTCCGGGCGGACGGACGAGTCGAAGCCGCGGGTGCCTGCCTTGGCTATGGATGAAGGAGCGACGGAGCCTGCATCGGTCTCAGCGGGAGCGGCTTCGGGAACGGGGCCGTCGGATCACCATGCCGACAAGGTGCTCGTCCGGTCGAACGGTATTTTGACTTACACGGCCAAAGATATCGCCTACCACTTATGGAAGTTTGCCCTGCTCGGCAAAGACTTCCGGTACAAGAAGTTCGACGACGGCCTATGGACGACCGATCGCCGCGGAATCAAGAAGCCGTTCGGGCAAGCGGACCTTGTCATCAATGTGATCGACCGCAGACAGGAGTATCCGCAAGCGATGGTGAAGCAGGCGCTGCACGCGCTCGGGTATAACAAGCAAGCGTCGGAGCTGCGTCATGTCGGCTATGGCGTCGTTTCGCTAAGCCCCGATACGGCTGCGAGCCTTGGCATGGATACAAGCGATGGAAAAGGCGCGTACGCGATGTCCGGACGGCAAGGCATCGGCATCAAGGTGTCCGATTTCCTCGACCGGATGGGGCAGGCGATCGACCAGAAGCGCTCGCGCCGCACAGGACTATCCAGCCGGGCGATTGCGGCGGCGGCGGTGCGGTATTATCTGTTGCGCTTCCATCTGCAAACCGAAGTCGTGTTCGACCTGCAGCAGGCGACCGAAGTATCCGGCAACACCGGCGTATACTTGATGTACTCTTATGCCAGGGCAGCCAGTCTGCTGCAAAAGGCGGAGAAGGAGCGGGGATTCAACGCGGGCGAGGGAACCGGCCTAAGCGCGGAAAACATCGCCGTTCCAACGCTCGAACCGTCGGAGCATGCGCTGCTGCGGCACATGGCCTATTGGCCGGAGGTGCTGAGCGCGGCTGTCACGGAGCTGGCGCCGAATCAGATTTGTACGTATGCCCATGAACTGGCGACGGCGTTTAATCATTTTTATGCGGTATGCCCGATTTTGAAAGCGGACGATGCGGCCCTGAAGTTCAGGGTGTGGCTGACGGCCCGGTATGCGGCGACGATGCGCGACGCGCTGCAGGTGCTTGGCTTGCCTGCGCCGAACCGGATGTAGGGCAAACCGGCTGCTGCCCGAGCCGATCCAAAAATCCGAGGCCGCGACTTATATAGGGGGAACGTTAATGGACGTTAAAACAATGGAAAGTTTGGCGGCGGCATGGGCAGCGGAACATGCGGAGATGCTGCGGCTCGAGAACAAAAACGAGATAGAGCAATATGGCGGAGCGTTCTAACGTGATTTGATTCGATAGAGATATGACACGGATTTTTCCGTGCTTCTTCTCTATCGTTTTTTTTCGTTATTACCGTTCCAAGACCGTTGCCATGCAGCATATACCGTCAGAGGGCAAGATCGCCTGCTGGCGGTTTTTATGCGTATATATAAGACTCGTGATGCCGGACATCACGGGAAAAACAACACCGCACCCGGACTGCCGGACAATCCGGCGCAGGGAGCGGTGTGAAAACCACCTATAAGCAGATTCATCCAAATCCAATTATTATAGGCGGCATGTGAAAGGTGGCGAGCGAAGGGATTGCGTATACAGATACCTAGGCAGTTACGCGACTGGCAATTCAATCGTCAGCAGGCAGCCTTCTTGGCCATCGTCCTCCGAGCTAAGAACCAGCTGTCCGCCGAGCTGGCGAACCCGTTCGCTCATCGTTTGGAGGCCGAAGCCCGGCGTGGCGGACTCGTATTTTTTGCCGTTGTTCCATAGCTGGAACAACAAACGCCCGTCTTTGTGCTCCAGCAGGAAGTGGAACATGGTGCTCTGGCCGTGGCGCATGCCGTTCGTGAGCCCTTCCTTGAGCGCATGGTACAATACTTTCTTCTGCATCGACGTAAGCAGAGGCAGCGGCTTCACCGAATACTGGATATCAAGGCCCGCCGCTTGAGCCGTTTGATCCATGAGCTGCATCATCGCCGACTCCAGCGGGAACTCGGTGCCTTGCTGCTTCATCATGCGCACCGACTCGCGGATGTCGTCCAAGCCTTGGCGGACGAGATTTTGCGACAGGTTCAGCTTCTCCATGCCGCGTTCGTCGCCGCGTGCGAGCAGCATTTTGGCGGCTTCCATCTGAACGATCGTCGTCGTGAGCGTATGCCCGACATTGTCGTGGATTTCCTGCGCAATCCGGTTCCTTTCCTCCATTACGGACAAATCCGCCAGCGCTTCGGCCGTTTCATGGATCGATTCCTCCAGCCGCTTCGTCGTTTGCTCCAGATCGGCGGTACGCTCCTGCACCATCAGCTCCAAGCTGTACGTCAGCCGCGACAGCCGCAGCTGCACGTCAACCCGGGCGAGCAGCTCGTGCTTGGCGACCGGCTTGACGATATAATCGTTGGCGCCGGCTTCGAAGCCTTCCACCATGTCGGTCAGCCGGTTTTTGGCCGTCAGCAGAATGACCGGCAGCGCGCTGGCGTCATACCTTTGGCGAATGTCCATGCAAACCTCGTAGCCGTTCAGATCCGGCATCATGACATCAAGCAGCACCAGGTCCGGCTTGCGCAGCGCGATCGCTTTCAGGGCATCTCTTCCATTGGATGCACGGACGATGTCGAGCGGCAGATCGGTTAGATAATTTTCAAGTACCTGCAAATTCACGGGCTCGTCATCCACGAGCAGAATCGTTGCTTTAGGCGGCGGCCCAATCTGTTCCGCACGCGCTGCGGCATGCGGCAGGCCTTGCCCGCCGTTATCCGAGCCGGTCGAAGGGGTGTCCGACAAGCTCTCTCCGGCCACTTCGGCTTCTTTGGCTTCTTCGACGAGCGGCTTACGGAGCGTCTCGAACGGAGCGGCGTCCGCAGGCTTCTCTGCTGCCGATCCGTCGGCCAGCGGCAGCGTAAACGTAACGGAGGTGCCGATGCCCTCCACCGAATCGATCGTCAGCTGCCCGCCATGCATCTCGACCAGCTTGCGCGTGATCGATAGCCCGAGCCCGGTGCCGCCGCGGCGCGAACGATTGTCCGCCTGCACGAACGGTTCGCCGATAAAGGCGAGCCGGTCCTTCGGAATGCCGATGCCGGTATCGGCGACGCGAACCTGCACGAATCGGTCCAGCCTTACGGCGTCGATGCGGACTTGGCCGCGATCCGTAAATTTAACGGCATTGCCGAGCAAATTGTACAAAATTTGCTGAAGCCGGTTCTCGTCGGCGCTGACTTGAGGAAGAGCTTCGCCGATATCGCTCGCAAGCTGGATGTTCTTCTGCGCGGCGAGCGGCTCGAAGGCGGCCAGAACGCGGGCGGCGACATCCCGCACGTGAAGAGCCGAAGGCTCGAAAGCGATCTCCTGGTGTTTCAGCTTGGATAAATCCAGCAGATCGTTGATCAGCCGCGACAGCCGTTTGCCGCTGGTGCCAATCAGCTCCAGGTTATGCCGCATCTGCGCGTTAATCGGCCCGGCGACGCCCTCCAGCAGCGAATCGGACAACCCGATCATGCCGTGCAGCGGCGTGCGCAGCTCGTGCGAGACGTTGGCCAGAAACTCGTCCTTCAGGCGGTCAAGCTCTTGAAGCCGCTCATTCTTCTCTTGCAGCTCCGCCGAGAACAATTGCACCTTGTCGTGAATGCCGCGCAATCGGGCGATTAACACCATGCCGAGGCAAAGCACGGCGAAGAAGATGCCCATAATCGTCGTAGCGTCCATCCAATAATACGTGAAGCTCGGAAGCAAGCTGCCTAAAGAGGTCTTGAAATTTTGAAACAAATAAAGTGAATAGTGAAGCGCCAGGCCGATTAACAATCCGACGATTCCGGCTACGAGCCATTCGGCCTCGCTGTCGCGCTGCTTGATTTTTTTAAGCATTGGCATCGCCAGCAGGATTGCGACCGCAAACATCGTCGGGCCATAAACGAAGAGGGTGACGATGTTGCTCCAGCCGGGGTTGAAGCTGACGACAGCCGCGCCAAGGATCGCCAGCCCGAGCAGGAAATGCCTGATCTTGCGGAATCTCGCATGATAGGATGGCTCTGAAAGCTGCTCGAAGATGCCGACAAACGCAAACGCGCCGATCGGAATGACCAGGCCAAAATAATCGGCGATGAAGGGAAGGTTCACGAACAGGTTCACCACGGAAGACCGGGCGATCGAAGCGTAACCTGCGCAAAACGTCATCAGCGCAAAATATATATACAGTCGGTCCCGGTTGTATAAAAAATAACCGCCGATCGCAATGAAGAACAAAAACAAAAAGCATGCTGTCAAGAACAGCTTGATCGCGTCCATGCGCAGCATTTGCCAGACCCAGTCCTTGCCTTCGCCGACGATGAGCTGGCCGTTCGAAAGCTCCGCCGATTCGGACATAATCCGCATATGCATCGTTTTGCCCGTGGCCTCCGGGGGAAGGGGTACCAGGTTCCAGTCGAGCAGGGAGCCCGTCGAATCGGTATCGTTCATATGATAGGACTTGATTAATCGGTTATCGACGTAAATTTCATAATGGTTTACGCCGACCACTCTCATTTGCGGATCGCGAAGCCCGGCCAACTGTTCCGGCAATGTACGCCGCAACCAGAACGTCCCTTCCTCCGGCGGACCGGAAGAGGATTGCTCCAGAAGAGAGGCGTACGGTTGCCATGCGGCCTTGTCGTCTTGAACCCGGCCGGCTGCAACGGGCAGATCGCCGAGGACGGCTTCCCATTTCGAAGGTGTTTGGATGGCGACCACATGAATTGAATTCAACTGCTTGGAGCCACCGTTGATCATGATCGTAAATCCGGTTATACCGGCCAGGAAAAAGAGGACCATGACCGCATAACCCGGCATTCGGCGTTTCACCGGCTTAGGGTCCGCAGCGATGGACGTCATGTAATGCCCTCCAGCTGTTCCTTCAAGGTCATCATGGCGATCGTCCGGTCGTTCGTGCCGATTTTCGCATAGATCGAGCTGACGTAATTGCGGACGGTTCCTTCGCTCATGAACAGCCTGCCGGCGATTTCGCGGTTCGATTTCCCTTCGATCATGAGCAGGGCTACCTCATATTCTTTGTCGGACAGCTTCACGCCTTCGTGCTTCACGCGATTCGTGCCGATCATCATTTGCAGCGATGCGGTCTTGGAAGACAAACGCGCCGCGAGTTTGCCCGCAATAACGGAGGGGAGCAGCAGCTCGCCCTTTACGGCATCGCGGATCAATTGGGCCAGCTTGTCGCCGGCCATGTCCTTAAGCAGAAATCCGGCCGCTCCGCTCGCGAGCGCCTCGATGATGTAATCGTCGTCCGCGAAGGTGGTCAGGATCAGCACGATCGTGTTGGGGGAGAACGATTTGATTCGTTTCGTGCACTCGATCCCGTTCAAATACGGCATTTGAATGTCCATCAAAATAAGCTGCGGGGCCAAGCTTTCGGCCATCTGCAGCGTCTCTTCCCCGTCCTTGGCCATGCCCACGACCTGCATGTCTTCTTGTAAGCTAATAATCGTGTGCAGTCCGTCCCGCATCAGCGTTTGATCGTCCGCAATCAGAATCGTAATCACGCCCATCGTCTCCCAGTCCCTTTGATTGGCATAAGTATACACCGTGGAAATTAGCCGCACAACGAAAAGGTTACGCTCTGCGACAATTAATGACATGTCAGCAGGGAGGCCGTGACAAACGTCACTGCAAGGCCTATTTCTCCACCAGTTCCTTCAGGACGCGGATCGCCTCCATCCGATCGTTCGTGCCGATTTTATTGTAGATGGCGCTAATATAGTTACGAAGCGTTCCTTCGCTCACGAACAAGATCCCGGCCATTTGTTTGTTGCTCTTATTGTCGATCATGAGGCGGATCAGCGTTTTCTCGCGATCCGTAAACGAAATGCCGAGCCGCTTCAGCGCAGGCACGTTCACCGCCGGATGGGAGCCGGGCGATAAGTAGGAAAGCCTTGCCGCGAGCTTCGACGCGATGACCGCGGGAAGCATCAACTGGCCGCCGACGGCGTCGCGGATCGATTGGATGATCGTTTCCCCGGGCAAATCTTTGAGCAGGAAGCCGCATGCGCCGCCGACCAATCCGTCCACGATATAATCGTCATCGGCGAAGGTCGTCAAGATGAGCACCTTGGTACCGGGAACATGCTGCTTGATGAGTTTCGTTCCTTCGATGCCGTCCATCAGCGGCATTTGAATATCCATAAGAACAAGATCCGGCCGGAGACTTGCGGCAAGCTCGTAGGCCTGCCTGCCGTTTTCGGCATGCCCGACGACTTCCATATCGTCGGCAAGGCTGATCATCGTTTGCAACCCGTCGCGCATTAGCCGCTGGTCGTCGGCAATTATGATTTTGATCATGGGTGGCTAGTTCCCCCTTTGTTGTTGCAGTACCGTTCCTTCCGTCGTTTCCAATATACCGAATGTTCCCATACTCGGCAAGCGGTTCGGGCGATAAATCGATGACAAATCCGATTACACATGTAACTGGTCATATGACCTCTCCGTTCCATAAGATAGGAAGCGAATCTACAAGCTCAGCTTGACGGCAAGAAAGGTGAATAAGATGAGAGAAGTAGGCGTTTCCTTATTGAGGGACGGTGATATATTGCAGTGTCCGGTGAGGACAAGCAACGGAACGGTTTTGCTCAAAGCCGGAACTTGTCTGACGGAAAGCTACATAGAACGGCTCAAAATGCACGGCATCGACAGCGCATATATCGAGGAGCGACGTAACGGCGGATTTGCCGTCTTGGCTGCGGCTTCGGGCAAGCTGAAGAAGTCCGAGCGCGGCGAAGATACGGAGGAACTGGGCAAGCGGGTCTATAACGCGTTAACGAAGCTGACCGAATCCGACTTTATACGTGGGCGCACCTCGGTGCCGCTGATGGAGCACCGGTACCGGAAAACGTTTCGACCGATTCTGTTCGACGTCGCCTCGCACAATACCGTGATCGACGGATTAACGATCTTGTACCGGAGCGATCCGCTGCTATACGAGCATGCGATGAATGTCGCCTTTTATGCCGGGGTCATCGGCCTGGCATCGGGGTATTCCTCCTCGGATTTGCTGGAGCTGACGATCGGCGCGTTGTTGTTCGACCTCGGCATGGCCGAAATGCCGCGAGATTTGCTGACCAGCGCAAGGAAGCTATCCGCCGCGGACCGGACCTTGCTGGAATCGCACGCGCGCATCGGCTTCGACCTGCTGATCGGCATGCGCGACATTCCGACTCGATCGGCAAGGTGCGCGCTTCAGCATCATGAACGGTTCGACGGTTCGGGTTATCCTTACCGGCTGAGCGGGCAAGAGATCGATCCGTTCGCGCAAATCGTTGCGATCGCGGATACGTACGATGCGCTTGTGTCGCCCCGTCATCACCGCAAGGCGTTTGCCCGGGGCGAAGCGATGGAATTTTTGCTTGGAACGGGCAATCAGTTTTTCGACTTGGAGCTTGTCCGGTGCTTCCATAAGCATATCAATATTTATCCGGTGGCGAGCAGGGTGCTGCTCAGCAACGGCCAAGTGGGAGTCGTATCACAAGCCGGCGAGATTACGCACCGGCCGATCGTCAGGGTCGTTCGCGACACCGGGGGGAAATTTATGAAAGTACCGTATGAGCTGGATT
Organism: Paenibacillus sp. sgz302148; assembly: GCF_056120465.1. Classification (NCBI taxonomy): domain Bacteria; kingdom Bacillati; phylum Bacillota; class Bacilli; order Caryophanales; family Paenibacillaceae; genus Paenibacillus; species Paenibacillus sp. sgz302148. The sequence goes on along the minus strand of NZ_JBVYOJ010000017.1, from coordinate 63,279 downwards.
TGAAAATAAGAACGGATATTACGATCGTGTCGACGATCGCAAACGAGAAAGGAGCCGACCACTCATGGATGGCATAATCGCCTTGCCGCTCATTACCGCATTGCTCGTGACCGTGCCGATGTACTTCGGCCATATGATTTACAGCAATCGTCGGACGATCGGCGAATTAAGGAAGCTGGTGCGGTGGAACAATACGCTGAATAAGGTGTCGGCAGCAGGTGCGTCGCTTGTCGTCGTCTCCGCTGTTACAGTACTTCTGTCGAAGGATGGAAACGGTTTGCGGGCCGACTTATGGATCTTCGGTTCGCTGGCCTTTTATCTGGCTTTGCAGGCTGTCTCCGTCCACGTCGCCGGGCCGGTCTCCAAGCAGCTTGGGCAGTGGCTGCAGGAAATAAAGCTGGACGACCGGATGCGGCTGCCGGAGCCGCAATCGGCGCTGATCGCCAAAGTCGACCATATGTATTACGTAGCGGCGATTATCGGAACACTGCTGTTCGTATTGATGATCTTGAAGCCCCTTTGATCGTGTTCATATGTCACCGTTCGCCGTATACAGCGGCAATCGCCTTGGCTTGAGCGATGACGGCGGCCCGCAGCTCCGCCGGTTCCAGCACTTCGATCTGCGCGCCGAGACCTAACACATATTCGCAAGCCGAATCGAGCGCTTGGAAATCGATATCGGCGAGCAGCCACCCGTCGTCCGCATGTTCCGTGCGGACGACTTTGGCGTAGCGGGCCATACGAATTCGCTGCAACAAGCTTTCTTTGATGCGCACGACCGCGGGGTAACGGGGCAAGTTCGCTTTGAAGGCAGCGGTTGACTCCGCCCAATACGTCGGCAGTTCAAAGTCCGCCGGTCGCTCGAACGTTTCATCCAGCAGTCGGGCTTCTTTCATCCGGGAAATCCGGTAGGAGCGCAGCCCGCCTTCTCCCGGCAATGCAGCCACCGCATACCAAGTGCTGCCTTTGGCGACAAGCCCGAGCGGGTGCGCGATCCGTTCCGTGCCGGCTTCGTCCTTGTCATACCGGAAGGCGAGCTTCCGCTGCTCCCATACGGCGGCATGCACGGTAGGCAAATGCGGGCACGCCTCGCCGGACTCATGCCATCCGGCCCCATCGACGTGGAGCCGCTGCCGTGCGAATTCGGCATCCTGCCGCAAGGCAGGCGGCAGCGATGCCAGCAGCTTCAAGAAAGCCGCCTCATAATCGCCATGCATGCCAAGATCGGCCAAGGCGCTGGACGGATTCGCAACGAGCAGCGATTGCAGCTCCAATCGATTCAGCCCGGTCAGCTGCGTGCGGTAGCCTTCGGCCAAATACCAGCCGCCGTTCGAGCCTCGGTCGGCGATAACCGGAATTCCGGCTGCCCCGAGCGCCTCCATATCCCGCAGCACCGTGCGCTCCGACACCTCCAGCTTTTCCGCAAGCTGACGTGCTGTCGTTTTCCCGCGCTGCTGCATGGTCAGCAGAATGTATACCAGACGATCGGCACGCATAATGTCAACTCCTTGTTTCCGGACTTTGTTCACAGTATTCATCATACATGATGTTAATCAATTCGTGGCAATATGTCACTCGTCCCCAAATAAAAAAAACCGTCCCTTGGCAAAACGATACCCAAGGGACAGTCTTCTATAGCCGGCCGCCGGCTTCCTTGACGACGTGAACCGCTATGTCGTAAATTTCATCATTCACAAGCGCCGTAAGCAAAACATCGAGCCCGACCGAATCGTCCCGGCTGCCGTCGCTCATGCCGCTCATGACCGGAAACGCCGCCGCCAGGATGGCCGTGTCTCTGCTCGGCGAAGTCGCGTTGTTCACGATAGCCGCCAAGCCGGGAAAGTCGCCCGTTATCGGGTTTTCGACGCGGTACGTTTCCGTCATGGAGAACGGATCCACCCGCTCGATCTGAACATCCGGCACTCGAAGAGCCCTCAGCTTCGCGGCGACGCCTTCCGCGTCGGACGGGCTGCGGAAATATGCCGAAATCAATTTATCCGTCAACCTGAACATCTCCTCGTCTATCCGTATATTTTTTGCGCCCGTCTGGCGAATATTTGCCAGTGCACCCACCTGAACGTAGCATTTGCGAAAAACGGCATTTTATACCCCATTCGAAAGCGGCGGACGAACCACTCGTTTTCGTTTTTTATCAACATGACAGTAGGTGTCATATATCGTTTGATATGCTGATGAGGAAGTAGTGAACAATATAGGAGAGATTCAGGTCAAGGAGGCGCAGCCGAATGAAACCATTGCAAGGGAAAGTAGCGGTCGTCGCGGGAGGAACGCGCGGTGCGGGGCGCGGCATCGCCGTATCGCTCGGGGAAGCGGGAGCCACAGTATACGTGACGGGACGCAGTACACGCGGCAATCTGTCGCCGATGGGGCGGCACGAGACAATCGATGAGACCGCGGAAATGGTGACGGCCAAAGGCGGCACCGGCATCCCGATGCGTGTCGACCACACGTCGGAATCGGAAGTGAAGGCGCTGTTCGAGCGCGTCGCCGCTGAGCAGGACGGCCGGCTGGATGTGCTTGTGAACGATATCTGGGGCGGCGATCCGTTAAGTGTCTGGGGAGAAACGTTCTGGGAGCATTCGCTTGCGAACGGCTTGCAAATCCAGCGCCAATCCGTACACACGCACATGATTACTAGCTATTATGGAGCGCCGCTTATGGTTGCGCGAAAGCAAGGGCTGATCATCGAAATTACCGATGGTGTAGGTTACCACTACCGGGGCAATCTATACTACAGCTTGGCCAAAATATCGGCCATTCATCTGGCCGAAGCGATGGCCGAGGAGCTGCGCCCTCATGGCGTCACGGCTGTGGCGCTAACGCCGGGTTTCCTCCGTTCGGAGGCGATGCTGGATCATTTTGGCGTGACGGAGGCGAATTGGAGGGACGCGACCCGAATCGACCCGAATTTCATTGCATCGGAGACACCCTATTATGTAGGAAGGGCCGTGGCGGCATTGGCGGCCGATCCGAATGTAGCCGCAAAGTCGGGCCAATCGTTAAGCTCGTGGGACTTGTCGGACGAATACGGATTCGAGGATGCCGACGGCAGCCGGCCGCATTGGGGCCGTTATTATGCGCAGCTGAAAAAAGGATGAGCCGATGCACTCGCATCGGTTTTTCAAAATATATGAAAGTATTCGCGGTAAACGATGTGCCATTAGGACGACGCAAGCATCGGTAATTGATGTGCGGAAAAGACGATGCAAGCTGTTAAGCTTGTAGTAATGTAATGCTATCGGGGCTGGCTTCAATACAAAATAAATGCCCTAAATTCGTTTCAATAGGGCTTCTGCAATTTTCATTAAGAAAGAGCTTCTGCAATTTCATTAAGAAAAAAGTTTCTGAAATTCAGAAATTTTTTCTTGAATTCAGGGGCAAAGAAGGGGAAAAAGCAGATTTCAGAAATTATTTTCTGCTTTTAGCCAAAATTTTCTTTATTTCAGAAAATTTTTTCTGAATGTTTCATTCAATAGGAGTATTCGTCATAATTTCAGAAATAATTTGCTGATTTTCAGCCAAAAATTTCTGAAAGTCAGTTCATCCATTTACAACGTGTCTGTACATGTTTGCAATGCTCCATTCATACAGGCGAATGGGGGCTGAAGCGCGATCATCATCTTTGAATGGCTTCGATAGAAGCTTTCCTTGACACCAAAGAATCAAATTATTGTTTCATTTGACTTAATACCATATTCTATGCTATACTAACACAGTCTTTTTATATGACCCCCCCATTAGTTCCTCAGAAGAATAATTTTTCTCCAGCCATTTCTTGTTTCAAATTCCGATGCTCACGAAGGATTTTGTTTGACGTATGACTGATTCACACTGGCGCGGTCTTCGGAGCCGCAAGGACAAAAGAGAGGTAGGGCTTTTGTTGTTTTAGCTGTACTAATGGTCGTTTTATTCATGTATGATACGGGAACTTTATCGTCTGTGTACGCCTGTACGCAGCGGGTTATATAAAATACATTTCGCGGGCTGCCGATATTTCGGCAGCCCGCATCCATTTCCATCCTAAATCACGCATACGTCAGGCAGGATGTAGCTATAAATCGCATGGGATCCTTCGCCGTCTTGCTGCAGGAAGCCTCGCGATGTCATGTTGCGCAGCACCGGCTCGATATCCGCAAGCTTGCGGCCGATCCGCAAGGCGATCCCATCCGCCGTTTCCAGCGTATACGGATTTTGCTGAAAGAATGCGGTGCACTCTAGCGCGATCGTTAACTTGTTTTGTTCATCCAACGGTTACGCCTCCTCACAACAAGCGGATAAACGGCTTATGCATTACGGATTCGACGAGCATCGGCGGCGAGATGTGCCCGAGGGGCGATTTCGTCACTTGCACGTATTGGTAAACGCCTTCAATCCATGTACGAATGATGCCGCTGCAATTCCGCTTCAAGAATGAAGCGGAATCATCGCTCATTTCGGCAAAATTGCATAGCATCACGTAAGTCAGGTTATACTCCAAAGCCCGGTGCAGCTCCTGCTTGAATAGCTGGGTGGCGAACTGCTGGCCTTGCTCGATATAGGCGGTGTACAAATCGAACTTGAGCAGCACATTCGGATTCACAGGCATCGTTTCGCCCACGAAAGCACCGGTCGCTTCATCGATCGAACGAAGCAGGGAAGCGCTGTCAGGGTTCAGTATCGTAACCCAAGGCCGGAGCTCGTCCGAGATCGGACGGTTGAAATAATCGATCAGATGAAGCTGCCCGGCCCGCAGCATATCGAGCGCGGAAATATCGAACAGCTGCATATATTGCGCAAACTGCCCGACCGATGTCATGCTCGACAACTGAACGAGGCACGGATTGCCCCGGGCCAGATGGGCGGAGAGCAATGAAGTGATCATCGGCCTGTATTGGACGCGGCTGTTCGTATCGATCGCGAAAATCGAACCGCGGGGGATTCCGCCTCCCAAAGCTTCGTCAAGCAGGTCGATGCCGGTCGAAAGCAATTGCATGTCGCTGCGTGTCGCCGGGTCGTCGTACGAGATGCTCGGAACGATATAGATGCCGCTATCCGTTATTCGATACGTATGCTCGCCCTCGATAATTTTGCGGTTGCGCATCTTCACGATTTCGACGATTCGCGTGCGGAAATCGTTCATAAACGGTTTGACCGACAAACGAATGACGCCGTCGGCGACATAGTTTTCGATGGGGGATTCCATCCCGAAGTTTGTGCCGGTTTCGCTGATCAGCAGCGAGGTTATCGAAAATTTGCGCAAAATATTGGTCAGCATATAGACCCTTTGCCGGAAGACGGGCCCTTCATCCGTCAAATGCTTGTATAGGCTGACGCTGTCGATGACGATCCGCCTGCAGCCCATACGATGAATCAGCCGCTCCAGCACGCCGCCCTCTTGCATCAACTGGTCGACAAACGCATTCGGCGAAATGCAAACGACCTTCAGCAAGTGGTTCCGCTCCAGCTCGCGAATATTCCAGCCGAACGATTCCATGCTCCGATAAATGGCGGCCGGCAATTCCTCGAAAGTGATGTAGAGGCCAGGCTCATTCAGCGTTGTTGCGCCATAAACTAGAAATTGCATGCCGAGTGTAGTTTTCCCCGTTCCCGGGGAACCTTCGAGAACGATTTGGGCATTGGCGGGAAAACCGCCATGCAGCAGCGGGTCAAGTCCCGGAATGCCCGATAAGACGATGTCGCCCATCGATGTGCTTGCTCCTCTCAAATATAAGACTAGATCCGTTATAAGCTATAGCGATCTTATATTTATCGGTTAACGAAAGCCCAATTCGCGGAGCCATCCGTTTCCCCCAGTTGTATCAGCTTCGCACGGCTTGATGCCGGAACTTCCATTCGTACAAAATAGCTGTCGCTTGGCTACGATCCGTAATATCGAGTTTTTGAAAAATTTTGGTGACGTGATTTTTCACCGTATGCTCGCTGATGAACAGCTGAGCGGCGATCTGCTTGTTGTTCAAGCCTTGCCCGATATATTCCAGTACCTCATGCTCGCGAGACGTCAATGCGGACAGCAAGCCGATTTTATCATGAGCCGGATGCGGAGGAGGCGAGGCGCCGACCGGCATCACGACAATCTCTTGCTCGACGATTTGCTGCTGCAGAATGTAACGGAGCAGCGATTGCTTCAATGCGGGATCGCCATGCGGCAGCTCCCGAATGACCTCGGGATCTTCGTTATGCCGAAGAAATCGATCCAGCATTTGAAGCACGGCGCCTTGCCTGCCCGCCGCCATGCCAACGGACTCGTCGCTCTGGTGCAGATTCGGATTCCGGTAGGCCGCCACGATGCGGACGACCGAAGGATCGATCTCTTCTTCCTCGAGCAGCTTCGGATCGTAGCCCGACAGCCAGGCTGCTTGCCGGAGAACGTTCCATTCCGTCTGGCTTGCGCCGATCGACTCGGCATAACCAACCGCCCATTCCGCGAGCCGGGTCGAGGAACGATACATCTCCGGATTCCAGTGCTTCATGGACTTGTGCAATGTTCGCACCGCGCGGTCTTGGCGGCTGAAGCGCTCCTTTGTTTTCTCCAGCGCGATCGAAGCGACGATCGAAAACCCATGGAAAAACGTGATCGCTTCATTCGGCTCGAAGTCGGCTTCCACGTTCAGGCACAATACGCCGTACCAATGCCCAAAAGGCATAAGAGGCACCTCGATAATTCGCCCCATCGCAGACGAGCTTCGCATCACCGGAGTCAGAGGCTCCGGCTTGGCGGCCGGCCGGCTATCGCTTGAAGCGATGTACCGTCCGGTGAGCTCCCGGCTGTATGCGCGAATTTTGTCAGCGTCCATCCCGCGGGAAACGAACAGCATTTTGTCGGCGGAATCGCTGTCCGTATTGTGGCACAGCACGCAGGCGAACGTACCGCGTCCGATATGCAGGGCCATGTCGACCAAGGAGTAGATCAGCTTTCGCATGTCGGCCGTATCCGGCAGCAGCAGCTGGCTGACGTCCAGCAAAGTGGAGAGACGCAGCAGCGAGCTTCGCGCCCGCTTGTCCGACAGCTCGTTCTGCATGAGCAGCCCTGCGATCCGGGCGAAAATCGAAACCGTATGGTTCAACGTATCCGGATGTGCCGTCAATTTCTCTTGGCGGCTTCCGCCGAACAGAATGCCGGCCACCTCGCCGCAACGAATGACGGGGAAAACAAACAGATGGTTGATCTCGATCCCCGCCTCGATCAATAGCGTTTCGGCGGCGCTTTCCTCCGGGCTCGGCCACAATCCCCCTTTTTCCGTAGCCGCGACCATGCCGAGCTTGCCTTCGCCGATCATAAACCTTCGGTCCTTGAGCGGCTCGAAGCCGCCGGCCCCATAAACGACGACATATTCTTCGTCGCCGTCCTTCACCGCAAAGCCTAGGAGCGGAAAATCGGGCAGCACGACAGGGCTTAGCCGGATCCAATCGAGCGCAGAGCCGATAGATGGATCGGCCGCTTGCGACAATCGGCCTAGCGCGCTCCGTTCCGTTAGCTCAAACCGTTCCCGCTCGCCTAGCCGGTGCAAGGATCCGAGCAGCTGCGACAAACTCCCGAACCTGTGAAGCATCTCGCGGGTGGTATCCGACGATAGATAAGCGGAAGAGGTCGGTTCGCTGAGCGAACCGGATATGATTAATTGGTCAAGGGGACCCGATACGGGGGCGACAAAAAAATATTTGCCGTCCTTGGCGGCCGAAACTGTCGGTACCTTGACATGGCCGTAATCGGCGATAAAGCGCTGCAAAGTGTCCGTGTCGGGAAAAGCGGCATCAACCTTCATGCAGGATGCGCTCCTGGCAACGACATGGCTCTGCAGATCGACGACCGCGATCGGCAGTCCGCACCATTCGGAAAACGCATTCAACAAATCGATGGATTTGTCAGAGCCTTCGTGCATGCAATCACCTGCCCGCGTAGGATTTCGTTCATATTTTTCACTGTGAAATAGTTCTACAAAGCATGACAATTTCCTGCTCCATTCATCAAAAACGTAGGAGCAGGTTCCTATATGCCCGTCGGTCAAAAAAATGAGAAACGTATGCCATTACGCAATCGGCTCGATTGCCCGATAATGGAAAGGAATAGAAAGGATGAGGCGTATGCAATTACCGGAGTTATTGCTGAAACGGTTTCGGCTCGATTATAAATCGGCTTATCGCCACAGTCTGCGGGTAGCCCAATATTGTCGGAAAATGGCGGATGATTGGAGCATGGATGCCGCTGCCGCGGAGCGCTTGTCCGGCGCGGCGATGCTGCATGAAATCGGGCGATTGATGACGGATGACGAATATGAAATTCCGCTGGCGAACGTCGAGATTGCGCGGCAATGGAGGCTGGAGTCCGTTGTGGATATGGATGCCCTGCTGCAATATGGCGAAAATCTGGACGGAACAGGATTTCCGCACGGTCTAGATTGGCAGCGTATTGGATTTACGGCACAGCTGCTGCGCGTCGCGGACAGCTTCGATCGGATGACCGTATCGCCGGCGGGCAACCCGCTGCTGCCGATGCCTGCGGCCATTGAAGAGCTATACCGATGGGCCGACGTGCTGTATGATGCTGAGGTGATCCGCCGCTTCGGCCGTCTGTTGCGGGATCCTCAGCAGTCGCAGTATTCCAAGAAATTTTGAGCAGGCGTCCCAAAACGTGTTTTTATAGAAAGAGGGTGCCCCTGAATCATATTTATGACTCTGGGGACACCCTTCTTCTGTATCAATCGATCAGGAACGCTCCGAATCGTTCATCGTATTTGGTGATTTGAAAATCGATGATTTCGAATTCGGGCCAATCAGGTTAAACTTTTTTCATAGCAAAGACTCATCTCGCAATGGACATACTCACCGAACTTATCGATTTCTTTGTACCCATGATTTTTATAGAAAAGGATTGCTTCCGGTTGCTCGGTTCCCGTTTCCAGACGGATCTTGTGGAAGTCCATCTGTCTTGCCGTATGTTCCAAGAAGCTCAGCATTCTTGACGCGATGCCCATCCTTCGATAAGACGACTCCACAAAAAATCTTTTTAATTCCGTGCTCTCTTGATCGATCGGCCGGATCGCCCCACAGCCGACTGGCAGGCTGTTCCTATAGGCTACGACAAAAACGATATCCTTGATATTAGGGTCGTTGACACTCCTCCCGATGTTCTTAATATTAATGCATGCTGCGCCGAATACAAGAACAAATTGGTTTCAGCCTTGCAAAGGAACGGAAAAGCCTCCTGACCACTTGAGGTGGCCGGAGGCTTCGATCCGATCGTTGTCGCGCCTTGACGAGAGTGAGGCGAAGGACAGAGGCAAACTATTCCGTCGCTTCTGCGCGTTTCAAAGCTTTCCCGCCGCGTTCTTGCGGCTGTACGGCACCGACTTCGGCCGCTTCCGGCGCCGGGGCGCCCCAGCCGTTGCCTTCCATTCTCGTTTTGCCCATTCGGAAGACGAAGAAGAGCGCGATGACAGCGGGCACAAGTCCCCAAAGGAACGTCAGCGCAATGGAGCCCGACAGCGCTTCGGTGATTTGCTTCAGAATGCCTTCCGGAATTTGGGCTCGCGCCTCTGGCGTCAACAGCGCCCGCGGATCGGTCGTCTGCGGCGCCGCGCCTCCGGAACCGGCGAATATATCGGTTAGCTTGCCCGAGAAGTCGTTGCGCTGGAGAATGCCGAAGATCGTGATGCCAAGCGTCATGCCAAGCTCCCGCAAAAATCCGAGCGTTGCGTTCGCCGAGCCGCGCTGCGTCGCCGGCAAGTTGTTGATCGCGGCCATGTTGAGCACCGAGAAGGAGGCGCCTACGCCAAGACCGGCAAGAATCATATAGAGGGTGACCGTCAATCGCGACGAGTCCGCTGTTAACGTGCTTAACAAAACCAAGCTTGTTATAAAGACAAGAGCCGATACGACCATGATGTTGCGGAAGGACGTTTTGCTGACGAACACCCCGCCGAGCTGGGCGGAAATCGTCGTACCGAGCATCATCGGCAGCAGCACGAGACCGGAATTGGTCGCCGATCCGCCGAGAACGCCCTGGACGAAGATCGGAATGTAGATCGTTCCCGCAATAAAAGCGGCGCTATAGAAAAACCCGATAATATTGCTCGAGGCGTACAGCTTATTTTTGAACAGGTTGAACGAAATGATCGGTTCTTGCGCTTTCGTTTGCGCAAGCAGGAACATAACGGCCAACACGGCAAAGCCGGCGAACATGCCGATAATTTGCACCGAATCCCATGCGTACTTTTGCCCTCCGAGTTCAAGCGCGAACATGAGGCAAACGACGGCGCCGACAAGCGTTGCCGCGCCGACCCAGTCGATTTTTTGACGGGTGTGCATCGGCGATTCGCGGTAGAATGCCGCGATCATGATGAGCGCGATAAAGCCTAACGGCAGATTGATGTAGAATACCCAGCGCCAATGAAGGTAATCGGTGATGTAAGCCCCGAGCAGCGGGCCGAAAATACTGGATAATCCGAATACGGCGCCGAACAAGCCGCCCATCTTGCCGCGTTTCTCGGGCGGGAAAATATCGAACAGGATCGTAAAAGCAATCGGGATGAGCGCCCCGCCGCCAATCCCCTGGATGGCGCGGTAGATGCTAAGCTCTACGATGCTATTTGCCGTGCCGCACAAAATCGACCCGGCAAGAAAGACGATCAAGCCAAAGATGAAAAACCGTTTGCGTCCGTACATGTCGGACAATTTGCCGAAGATCGGCATGCCGGCCATCTCGGCGACCATGTAAGCCGACGTAACCCATACGAATTTGTCGAGTCCGCCGAGCTCCCCTACGATCGTGCCCATTGCCGTGGCGACGATCGTGTTGTCCATCGACGCCATCAGCATGCCTAGCAGCAGGCCGACGACGACAAGGGCAAGATTATTTTTTTTCGCAGTCATTTGTTGATTCTCCTCCACACCTATATTTTAATTTGGTGAATCACTTTAGCATGCTTATGCTGGTTATACTCGGTTTTATATTCGACCGTCTTGATTTGACAGCCGGGGCCGATTGTCACGCGGTTTCCGCGGACGATATCGGCATGCGTATGCTCCAGGTAGATATCGTCGCCTTCAATCGTATCGGCGGTAAGCCGAGGCGAGGCGGGCGTTTTGAACATCATGCGCAGGAAGGTGAGCTTGCCGAGTTTGCCTACGCGGATCGTTCCGCCGCCGATTTCGGCCGCGCGGCATTCGTCGTGAATGCGAAGCTTGACCGTTCCGCCGTTCAGCAGTCCGTCGATCGCGAATTGGCCATCAAGCGATAATTGCTCCGCTTCGCAGTTGCCCTTCACGATCGTATTGCCGCGAAGCTCGACCGTATTTCCGGCGATCGAGCCGTCGACCTTGGTTTCGCCGTAAACTTTGGCGCTTTGAACCGCCAGCTGTCCGCGAATGTCCGCCACGCCCTGGACGCTGAGCGTTTCCGCCTTGACGCTGCCAATAATCTCCGATGTGCCGACGCAGCGCAAATATTGGCACTCGATGCCACCGCTGATTTTGCCTTCGCCGACGATTTTTACTTTGTTGAACACGCCCCCCGTTGCGCTTCCCGTACCGGTGATGCTCAGGTTGCGGTTCATGTTCTTGTCCATGGCGATCCCTCCTTTATACGTTGTCGTCATGCTTTTTTCGAGCTTCCTACTCTTGCTTTGGCGTCGCGATGGAATTTGTTTTTATATTCAACCTTATCAATCCGGCAGCCGGGTCCGATCGTTATGTTATTGCCGCGAACCGTTCTTGCCTTCGTGTACTCAAGGTATATATCGTCGCCCTCGATCGTATCGACGTTCAGTGTATTGGAGAAGCTGTAATAGATGTAGCTGAACAATCGATGGAGGAAGTTTCCTTGCGCCTCCCGCCGAATATCGATCGTTTCCCCGCCGATTTCCTGCGCGCTTGACCCGCCGAACAGCCGGATATCGATTTGGCCTGCATTCAATAACCCCGCGATCTTGAAACCGCCGCGGGCGATGAAGCGCTCGGCTTCGCAGTCGCCGCCCGTCTTGAGCAATCCCTCGAGCCGTATTTCTTCGCCGTTCATGCTTCGCTTCGACTGAATCGTTCCTTGAACGTTCATCGTGGCAAAAGCGACCCTCCCGCCGATTTTGATCGTTCCTTCGATATGGATCCGGGCCGCTTCGAGTTTGCCTGCGATGTTGGACATGCCTTGTATGGACAGCGATTGCGACGTAATATTGCCGCTGGCCCGCATCGTTCCGTTCACCAGCATGTCGCTGCATTCGAGATCGCCGCTCACCCGGGCCATGCCCTCGATCTTCGCATCGTTGTATTGCCCGCCCGATGCCTGACCGATCCCGCTAATAACCAGATCCGGTTTCCCTGAAATGATGTGCTCCATTGATGCGCACCTCCCTGCACTAAGATAATTTCATCTTCAGCTCTTCCAGACAGCCGTTGACATTCAGGCGTATTACCACTTTGATGCCGGTCTCGAAATAAGCCTCATTCGGACTCGACAACAGCATGAACGCGGAGACGCCCATCTTGCGCAGCATGATCAATTCGCATGATTTCCCCTCGTACTTCGGGTAATGCGCGGCGAGTGTGCCCAGCAAATGCTTGCCTTCGTCAAGACTCATCTCTCCGGTTTGCAGCAGCTTGTCGAAGATCGAAACGAACAGCAGCTTGTCGAACGTAAATACACCTGGCTCGCCTTGCTGAGCGATGTAGAAGTCTAAGGCAACCATCGAAACAATGTTACGATCGATTAATTCGTTTTTGTCGATGCTTGCTTCCGCCAGATAAGGAGAAAAGACGTCGGCCAATTCATCCAAGGACAAATCCTCTTTCATGTTCATGATTTTATCGATGCGAGCGAGTATTTTATCCTTCGGGAAAAACGTTTCCTGGCCGGTAAACGTCGATTTTCGGATGAACCAATCCTCGGGGATCAAGTTTTTTCGTTTCCATCTGTACAGCTGCCCGTAGGAAATTCCGGTAAGCTCAAGCAAATCTTTTTTGGAAATCAACTGGAGTTCCACGTGTCGACACCTCCTACGCAAAACAGTGTAACATAACATTGTTACGTTGTATATCAGTCTCGGGACTGAGGGGGAAAATATTTTTCCGACGGCAAGAAGGGGCTTAACACAGATCAGCTACAAAATAGCGACGAGTAATGTTAATCTTTATTTATTAAGCGTGGAAGAAGCTGGATTAAATGCATAGGGAGTCGAACTCATGCCGGCACATTCTAATTTTTTCGTGCAACAGCGGTTTCAGCAAGAAACGGAGCAGCGACAGGCTTTTTTGCGGGCCTATTGCCGGAAGCTTGCGGGTTCCGCCTGGGATGCCGAAGATTTGATGCAAGAGACATTGATGAAGGTTTATCGATCGCTAAAGCATTGCGAGGCTCGTCCGATTACAAGGACTTATTTATGCCGGATCGCCCATCATGCGTGGATCGATATGGTGCGGCGCAGGAAAAGCGGATGGGAACCGCTGGAGGAGGAAGCCGTTGCGAATGCGACGCCGACGGATGCCGCGGAAGTGCGGGAAGCGCTCGAGCTGCTCTGCGATCAGCTCCCTGCCCGTCAGGCAGTAATCGTGCTTATGATGGACGTGTTCGATTACACCGCCCGGGAAACGGCGGAGCGTCTGGAGGCGACGGAGGGAGCGGTGCAGGCCGCCCTTCATCGCGCCCGGGCAAAGCTGAAGTGGATCGCCGCGCAGAGTAAGCAGACGGCTGATCGATTGGCGACTGGGCGCAGCGCAGCGCCGTTATCTGCCGGCAGTCAAGCTAGACCGCTTGGGCTCGCCGATTTGCTGCAATCGTTCCTGCATGCGTTCCGGCATGGGGAACCCGAAGCGATCGTTCAAGCCTACCATGTGCTCAGCCAATCCGGCGTTTCCGTTCGCAAGACCGAGCGGCAAGCGGGCGTGCTGCGGCTTTATTTTCGCGATCCGGACGGTCATTTGCTCATGGTGACGTCGCAAGCGTGACGGCGAGAAGATTATGAGATTTCTCACGAATGTTACGAGCGAGAGATTGCCGCTCACCCCGTTCTGGCAAATGAGAAGCTTTTCTTGTAACCAAACTCTCCTTTGAAAAGCGAACGGCAGAGTTATATGCTGGAAATAGACCTCATATAGACGCGAGTGGACCTGCTCTATCATTTCCGTAATGGAAAGCCGTGGGTGAACGGTGTTCATCGACGGTTTTTTCGCGTTCGTTCGATATTCACTTGATCGTTGCAAGGAGGGATAGCTATGCATAGAAATTGGATCGAAAAACTTAACGGTCACAAGGGCGGCGTCGTCTGGTTCACCGGCTTGCCAGGTTCCGGAAAAACAACGATTGCGCTGGAAGTAGAGAAGATGCTGCTGGAACAAGGCATCCGGTGTGTGCTGCTCGACGGAGACCGTCTGCGCAAAGGATTGAACCGGGATCTGGGATTTTCCGAAGAACAGCGGATGGAAAATATACGGCGCTCAGCCGAAGTGGCGCATATGTTCATGGAAGCGGGGGTTCTCGTATTGGCGCCGCTCATATCGCCTACGGAATCTTGCAGAGAAATCGTCAGACAGCGGTTTTGTCCGGAAGATTACACAGAGTTGTATATTCGATGCTCGCTTGCGGAATGTGAACGGCGCGACCCGAAAGGCATGTACCGTCTTGCCAGAGCGGGCAAAATTGCGGAGTTCACCGGAATTTCCGCGCCTTACGATCCTCCGGCCGAGCCGGATCTCGTGCTGGACACGGAGCTTCTGGATGTGCGGCAGTGCGCAGAAAGTCTTATCGGCTTTCTGCAACCTAAGATAAGATTAGAAGCCTTGGAGGAGGGAACGAAATGAAGCCGACACGCGGTTATACGATCTGGTTTTCGCAGCGGACGGGAAGTACTTTGTTGAATAAAGCGCTTGAATCGACCGGTGCTGCCGGTAATCCGGCTGAATGGCTAACATTTAAGGACCCGGCTGCATACCGCATTGAGGATATGCGGCAGATGTGGCAATCGGCGACGCCAAACGGCGTAATCGGGGTGAAACTGAACACGTATCGGTTGGATCAATGGATCGATGCTTTTACGCGTGTGCTGCAGCTGCCGGAAGGGCTGTCCAAACGACAAGTGTGGGAAGCCGTATTTCCGGAGTGCAAACATATTTATATGACCCGGCGCAACAAGGTTCGATTGGCCGTATCCTGGTGGAGGGCGATCGTTTCCGGCGAATGGCATCGGGAACACGGAACGAAACCGACGGAGGAGCTTCTCGAGGACAAGTATAATTTTGACGCCATTAATCATTTGCTTGTTGCTAGCACGATGTACGAGGCGGCTATTGAAGCATTTTTCGCGGAAGGCGGGATTGTGCCGCTTACGATCGTGTACGAGGACTTTATTCGGAATTACGAAGGGACGGTTAAGCAGGTGCTGGACTTCCTGGAGATCGAGGCGGATTCCGTACCCGTAGCGCCACCGTTCTACGATCAGATTGCCGACGAAATTGCGGAAAGCTGGGTGCAGCGTTTTCGCAAAGAGCGGCAGGATGGCTGGGAGCATGTGTCCTGGTAGCTCTGTCATTAATTTATCGGCATAATGGATTTGTGCAAAAGTAAGGAGTAGTCGCTGCGGCTACTCCTATTTTACTTGCGGTTTGTCCTGTTAAGCATACTTTTGCCCAACTTTCGTGATAGATTTTTGGCAGAAGTCGTGTCATTTTATTTGGAATGTAAAAAATGAACTGATGAGGAGCGCGATCAAGATGAGTTTGCAAAATCCTTTATTTGAGCGCATCGACGGAGTTTTCTTGCCTGTGACCGATTTGCAAGCGTCGCTGCGATGGTACGAGACCGTACTTGGTTTGCAGCTGTTGTACCAGTGGCCGGGCGGTGCCGGGTTCAAGGTCGGTCAAGGGGAGAGCTTGCTTGGCCTCATTGAAGTGCAGGAGTTTCAACCCGCGCAATTTAAGAGCAAGGAAGGCACGATGCATTACTTCAATTTCAAGAGCAGCGATATCGAGCAGTCGCAAAGGCTGCTGCGGGAAAGAGGCGTCGAAACGTCGGATATTATGGATTCGGGCAGTATCAAGGTTGTTTATTTTCGCGATCCGGACGGTAATTATCTCGGCATTTGCGAAGAGGTTCCGGCCTGACGGGAGAAATCGGAAGGAATCGAGGGTGCAGCATGCATCAATTTTAACCGATCAGGGGGACAAAAGATGAGCGAAGATTTTTATTGCGAAGAGGTGCTGAGCGGGCGTACGCCTTCGAAGCACCTTCATTTCCATGTCGTTTTTGGCAAGCCTTTGGCGTAGTTCGATCCCCCGAATTTATATTGAATAAATATACATAAATATGTATAATGAATCATCAATGTGCGGGGGGAAGCTTATCATGATTCTTAATGACAGCAAGCAATTGGAGGAAGCGAAGGATTCGATTTTATTCACCGCGGTGCGCCCGGAAATCGTCATGGAACGTGGCGACGGCATGTACTTATGGGATACGGACGGGAAACGGTATCTGGATTTTATCGGAGGGTGGGCCGTAACATGTTTGGGCCATTCTCCGGCCGTGATCAAGGAAGCTTTGCAGAGTCAGGCAGCGTTGCTGGTTAACGCCAGTCCCGGGTTTTACAACAGGCCGATGCTCGAACTGGCCAAGCTGTTGACGGTACTGTCCTGCTTCGACAAAGTATTTTTTGCAAGCAGCGGCGCAGAGGCTAACGAAAGCGCGATCAAGCTCGCCAGAAAATACGGTGCCGCAAAATTGGGCGGCGCATACGAGATCATCACGATAACGGGCGGGTTCCACGGCCGTTCGCTTGCGACGATGTCGGCGACCGGAAAAACGCATTGGGAACCTTTGTTTGCGCCGAAAGTGCCGGGATTTAAACATGTTCCTCTCAACGACATTGATTCGCTTTTGGCGGCCATCAATCCGAACACGTGCGCCGTAATGCTGGAGCTTGTGCAAGGGGAGGGCGGCGTCCATTCGGTTGATCCCGGATATTTGGCCAAGTTAAGAAGCGTATGCGACGAATCGGGGGTCATGCTCATTTTTGACGAAATCCAAACCGGGTTTGGCCGAACGGGAAAGCTTTTTGCGTATGAGCATTACGGCGTCGAAGCGGACGTCATGACGTTGGGCAAAGGCATCGGAGGCGGGTTTCCGCTTTCCGCGATGCTCGCCAAAGAGCGGTTCGACTTGTTCGAGCCCGGCGATCAAGGGGGAACCTATACCGGGCAGCCTCTTGCAACGGCCGTAGGGCTTGCCGTAGTGAGGGAGATCGTGGAACGCGATTTATCCTCCAATGCCGCGGTTCTTGGCGACTATATTTTCGAGCGGTTGGAGGAAATCAAGGAAACCTTCGGGCTTGCAAGGATCAGAGGCAAAGGATTGCTGATCGCATTCGACCTGCCTGTTCCTTCGGGCGCGGAGCTGGTTCACGAGTGCCGCAAAGAAGGGCTGCTGATCAACTCTCCAAGCCCGCATACGATTCGTTTGATGCCGGCCTTGATCGTCACGCGCTCCGACGTCGACGCCATGACGGACATTTTGTGCAAGGCGATGCGACGTGTTCTCGCGAAGTCATTCGAGTAAAATAGCGTCATTCATAAGAGCAAGGCTGCCCCATCGGCAGCCTTTTTCATTTGGGGCAGCGGAGTAAAAAGCCGGAGGCAGCGCCATATCTCGAAGAGCGGGTGCGTTGGTCGTAGACAACGATTGTAAACGATAGGTTTTTCCTATCACAACTATATAATCATTGTAATTGTACTATGGACCTTGCGAACTTATAGTGAGAAGTGTAGCCCTGCTACATAAATCATTCGAGGAGCGATGAATATGTCCAAAGCGGTATTTTATCATGCGGGTTGTCCGGTTTGCGTCGATGCGGAACAAACGGTGTTGAACTATCTCGACAACGGCAAAGTAAGCGTGGAGGTTGTCCATCTCGGAAGCCAGCGCAATCGGATCGCGGATGCCGAGCAAGCGGGAGTGAAGTCGGTTCCGGCATTGGTTCTTGACGGCAACGTCTATCACATCAACTTCGGTGCAAGTCTCGAAGATGTCAAGCAAGGGTGAACCTATGAGGCGCTGATATAGCGCCTTCTTTGTTTGCCTAGCGGCGGAGGCGTGAATGATGCTATACGATGCGGGATATCGAAGCGAACATGCCGCAGGGCGCGTTGGGATGGCCCTCATCCGGATGTCCCGGGCGATCAAAAAAATGATGCAAGCCGAGGGCGACCGTGCCGGTTTGTCGCCGATTCAAATTCAGGCGCTGCTGTTTGCCTTGCATACCCGCGAGGATGTCGCGACGGTCGGCCATTTCGCCCGCGCGATCGGCGCCACGCATGTGACGGCGGTGAAGGTGGCGAACGGCCTTGTGGCCAAAGGGCTGCTGGCGAAAAAGCGAAACGCGCACGATCGTCGGAACACCCTGCTCCGGCTCACGCCGAAAGAGTACGAATGCGTGCAAGCGTTGGACGGCTGGGGGCTCATGCTGGAGCACAACCTGCGGCGGCTGCCCGAGGAGGTGCTCGCCAATCTGGAAATCGGACTCGGCGCGATTGTCGCTTCCCTTCGGGAGCAAGGGTATATCGCTGTGTCGGAGCCATGCCGTGGCTGCATCCATTTTAGGCCGGACGTCGGGGATGAAAGCGAGCCTCATTATTGCGCCATGATCCAAAAATTTATGACCGATGAAAGCACGTTAAAAGAATGCCCGGAGCACTCGCCTCCTTCAAGCGAAATCGTGCCGGGGACGTAAATTCGTCCGGTATGCGTGAGGCATGGGGCAAGCTTGTAGCAGAAGCGTAAGGCCAGCATGGCTTGCGGCTGCTGCAGAGAGCGGAGCATCCCCTTATTAATAGAGCATCCCCTTAATAATAACTGGAAAACATGCCGTTATTTTTATCGATCTCGGCCGTTTTCAGAGAATTAAATGGAAAATATGTATTTATTTTTACCGAGTAAAGCTATTTTGGTGAATTCGCACAATATTACATGCATGTTATCCAGTTATTTTTCCCGCACACCTTAATCCCTTTCGAATTAAATACATGTTTTCCTGTTATTTTCCCAATTGAACAATCGAATCGTGATCCCGGCTCCCCCCGTATTTGGGGCGGATCTGCAGTTCCAATAAATAGGGATGCCGTATTTGACGAAAACGCCCCTCGATTCGGCACTTCGGTTGGGGTGTTTCCGTTTGTTTCCGGAATCGCCGATACAGGCGTAATGTCGGTTACCGCCAATATCGCCATTTACACTCAATATGTGAGTTGCTCCATGGGAGGATCATACAGGATCGTTTGCGAGATGCCGATAAAATATTCGATTCCCGGCGGATATGATTCAAGATGACGAGTGCGGTCGGGTTGTTCTTGATCGGATTGCTTTGCTCCGCGAGCTGATTCAGAATAACACGAACTGCTGGCTTTGCTGCAGGCAAAACTGGATAAGCCCCAGCACCTGCTGGTAAAACGCAGGGTTCAACGGGCCATGCGCCTGTATCAGCGTCTCCACATACGAGATGACGAGCGCGTGCGTTTGAGAGAAAGCCTGCTCCCACTTCTGCAGTGCTTCCTTGAACTGCGGCTCCAGGTTGGGGACAAACTCTCGGATAACGACCGTATGCTCGGCCTCCTGCTGCTTCCAAAACTCGGCTTCGTCCAACATACGCAGCGGCATTTTATCCTCATAAAAAAATTGCATGCCACAAATCACCTTCCGTCTTCACGATTTCTAACCGATGTGCACCATAGCCTATGACATGGGGCGTCTGATGGTGATTGAATGCTTCACGATTTATACGATAGGAAATACCTATGGTTATTATAAAAACAATAATATTGATGAATTAATTTGTGCCCGATATACTGAACCTCATTAACCGTACCGCCGATTCGAAGGGAATGGTGCAAGATTGAACAAGACAGACCCGACAGACCCGAAAGTCCCGACAGTCCCGACAGTCCCAAAAGTCCAAACAGATCAAACAGATCAAACAGATCAAACAGATCAAACAGTCCAAACAGTCCAAATAGATCACCGTCAAACGCCTCTGTTTACGGCATTGCTCAAGCATGCGAAACGCAATCCGATTCCTTTCCATATACCGGGACATAAAAAAGGCGGGGGCATGGAGCGGGAATTTCGAGCATTTCTCGGGGAAAACGCGCTATCGATCGACCTGATCAACATCGCGCCGCTGGACGACCTGCACCAGCCGACCGGCGTCATCGACGAGGCGCAGCGCTTAGCCGCCCATGCGTACGGCGCGGATTATACGTTATTTTCGGTGCAGGGCACGAGCGGGGCGATCATGACGATGATCATGTCGGTATGCGGCCCGGGCGACAAAATTATCGTGCCGCGCAACCTGCATAAGTCGATTTTGTCGGCGATCATTTTTACCGGCTGCAAGCCGGTGTTCGTCACGCCGGAGCGGGACGCGAACTGGGGGATCGATCACGGCATCTCCGTCCGCTCCGTGAAAAAGGCGATCGAGCGGCATCCGGACGCCAAGGCGGTGCTGGTGATCAACCCGACGTATTTTGGCGTATGCACCCATTTGCAGGCAATCGTCGACCTTGCCCATCAATACGGCATGCCGGTCCTTGTGGACGAAGCGCACGGCGCGCTGCTGCAGTTCCACGACAAACTGCCGCTGACGGCGATGCAGGCCGGGGCGGATATGGCCGCGACGAGCATGCACAAGTTGGGCGGCTCGCTTACCCAGAGCTCGCTGCTTCATGTGAGGGAAGGGCTTGTTTCGGTGAAAAAAGTGCAGGCGATGTTCAGCATGCTGACGACGACGTCGACCTCGTACATCCTGCTCGCTTCGCTCGATGCGGCGCGCAAGCATCTCGCCTTGAACGGCTACGAATTGATCGACCGGACGATCCGGCTCGCGGAATACGCCCGAAGCCGAATCAACGAAATTCCGGGGCTGCGCTCCTTCGGCCGGGAAATTTTGTGGACGGGAGCCGCATTCGATTTTGACCTGATGAAGCTGACGGTGCATGTGCGGGAGCTCGGCATAACGGGCTACGAAGCGGAAAATTGGCTGCGGGACCGGTACAACATCGAAGTGGAGCTTAGCGATTTGTACAACATTTTGTGCCTCGTGACGCCCGGCGACACGATGGACTCCGTCGACGTCCTGCTTGCGGCATTGACGGAGCTTGCGGCGTCCCACTTCGGCAAACGGGAAATCCGCAAGGTGGATATCGCCCTCCCCGAAATCCCGCAGCTGCTGCTGTCGCCGAGGGACGCTTTTTACGGCGATACGGAGTCGGTGTCTTTCGCGGCGTCGACCGGGCGGATTATGGCGGAATCGATTTATGTTTATCCGCCGGGCATACCGATTTTACTACCGGGCGAGGTGATCGCGGAGCAGCATATTCGCTATATCCGCGAGCATCTAGAGGTCGGGCTGCCGGTGAAGGGGCCGGAAGATTTGTCGCTTCGCCAAGTCAAAGTTGTCGTTGAGGCACAAGCCATTTATTAAGCCGGCTCGGCTCGGCGGACGCCGTTTCCGAAAGCGGAAGGACGTTGCCGGGCCGGGCGATTCGAGAGGAGATAAGAACGATGGAGCATTTGCGGAAGCAGGATCCCGCCATCGCGACGGCGATCGGGCAAGAGCTGGAACGGCAGCGGGACAAAATCGAGCTGATCGCGTCGGAAAATTTCGTCAGCGAGGCGGTCATGGAAGCGATGGGCACGGTGCTGACGAACAAATACGCGGAGGGCTACCCCGGCAAGCGGTATTACGGCGGCTGCGCCCACATCGATATCGTGGAAGAGCTGGCAAGGGAGCGGGTCAAGCAGCTGTTCGGCGCGGAGCATGCCAATGTGCAGCCGCACTCGGGCGCCCAGGCGAACATGGCGGTTTATTCCGCGGCGGTCAGCCCCGGGGACAAAATCCTCGGCATGAATTTGGCGCACGGCGGCCATCTGACCCACGGCAGTCCGGCCAACGCATCGGGCCAGCTGTACCAGTTCATCCCATACGGTGTGAACCGGGAAACACTGCGCATCGATTATGACGAGGTGCGCAAGCTGGCCCATCTGCATAAGCCGCGCATGCTCGTCTTCGGGGCGAGCGCTTATCCGCGCACGATCGATTTCGAGCCGCTGGCCCGGATCGCCGAAGAAACGGGGGCGCTGTTCCTCGTCGACATGGCGCATATCGCCGGGCTCGTCGCCGCCGGGTTGCATCCGAATCCGGTGCCGCACGCCCATTTTGTCACGACGACGACGCACAAAACGCTACGCGGCCCGAGAGGCGGCGTCATCCTGTGCCGGTCGGCCTGGGCGCAGGCGATCGACAAGGCGGTTTTCCCTACGACGCAAGGAGGCCCGCTCATGCATATGATCGCGGCCAAGGCGGTCGCTTTCCGTGAAAACGGCACGCCCGAGTTCAGGGCCAACATGGAGCGCGTGCTCCGCAACGCGGCCGTGCTTGCGGAAGCGCTGATGGCGGAAGGGATCGACGTCGTTTCGGGAGGAACGGACAACCATTTGCTGCTGGTCGATCTGCGGAGCGTCGGGTTAACCGGCCGGGACGCCCAACTGCTGCTGGACGAAATCGGCATTACGGTAAACAAAAACGCCATTCCGTTCGACACGACAAGTCCGCTCGTCACAAGCGGCATTCGGCTCGGTACCCCGGCTTCGACGACCCGGGGGATGGGTGAGGACGAGATGAAAGAAATCGCGGGCATTATCGCGGCCGTATTGAAGCAGCCGCGCAATACCGCCGTGCACGAGCAGATGAAGCGCAAGGTGAAGGAACTGACGATGCGTTTTCCGTTATACGGGCAACTTGGGGCCGGCGCAAAATAAGGAGGCGGGGTTGATGCTGAACGGTGCAAGGCAAGACGCGCGTTCGAACGTGGCGTTTGCAGCGGCGCAACGGGTCATTCCCGGCGGCGTGAACAGCCCGGTCCGTGCCTTCGGGACGGTCGGCCTGACGCCCGTTTTTATCGCAAGCGGCCAGGGCTCGAGAGTGCAAGATCTGGACGGCAACGAGTACATCGATTATATCGGGTCATGGGGACCGTTGATCCTAGGGCACGCCCATCCGGAAGTGGTCGAAGCGATCCGTCTGACGGCGATGCGGGGGACGAGCTTCGGGCTGCCGACGGAAATCGAGACGCATATGGCCGAGCTCATTTGCGCCAGCATGCCGTCCATCGACAAGGTGCGCATGGTCAGCTCCGGGACGGAAGCGGTCATGAGCGCCCTGCGGCTGGCAAGAGGTTATACGAACCGGGCAAAAATATTGAAATTCCAGGGCGGCTACCACGGGCACGCGGACGCGCTGCTGATCCGGTCCGGCTCCGGGATGGCCACGCTGGGGCTACCGGACAGCCCGGGCGTACCGGAACGGCTTACCGCGGATACGATCGCGGTGCCGTACAACAGCCTCGAAAGCGTGCGCCTCGCGTTCGAACGGTTCGGCGAGCAAATCGCTGCCGTGATCGTCGAGCCGGTCGCGGGCAATATGGGTGTCATCCCGCCGGCGCCGGGGTTTCTTCAGGGGCTGCGGGACATGACCGCCCGATATGGAAGCCTGCTCATCTTCGACGAGGTGATGACCGGGTTCCGCGTCCACTATGGCGGGGCGCAAGGGCTGTACGGCATCGTACCGGACCTGACGTGCCTTGGCAAGGTGATCGGCGGCGGGCTGCCGGTCGGCGCTTACGGCGGCAAGCGAGCGATCATGGATAGGGTCGCGCCTTCGGGGCCGATTTACCAAGCCGGCACGTTGTCCGGCAATCCGCTGGCCATGGCGGCCGGATATACGACGCTTCGTCTGCTCGGGCAGCCGGGCCTATACGAGCGGCTGGAGAGCAAAGCGGCGAGACTGGCCGAAGGGTTCAGGCAAAACGCGGAGATGACCGGCATTCCGCTGCGCGTCAATCGGGTCGGTTCGATGCTGTGCCCGTATTTCGCGGACCACGACGTTGTCGATTACGAGACGGCCCAGCGGTCGGACATGCGGGCGTTCCGTTCCTATTATGCGGCGATGCTCGGCGCCGGTATATTGACCGCTCCGACGCCTTATGAGGCGATGTTCGTTTCGGCAGCCCATACCGATGCCGAGATCGAGCAGACGATACAAGCTCATTATGAGGCGTTAAAAGCGGCTCGG
The DNA here is from genome assembly GCF_056120465.1 of Paenibacillus sp. sgz302148. Taxonomy (NCBI): domain Bacteria; kingdom Bacillati; phylum Bacillota; class Bacilli; order Caryophanales; family Paenibacillaceae; genus Paenibacillus; species Paenibacillus sp. sgz302148. The sequence continues at coordinate 39,157 of NZ_JBVYOJ010000017.1, read as the reverse complement.
GCCAGAAGGGAGGAATGACCATGAGCATGCGGCTTTCGGAGGTGCGCGGGCTGTTTCCGATTCTCCGCCAGGAAATCAACGGCCATCAGCTCGTTTATTTGGACAATGCGGCTTCGTCCCAGAAGCCGGTGCAAGTGATCGAGGCGATCCGGCGGTATTACGAAACGGATAACGCCAACGTGCATCGCGGCGTTCATACGCTCGCCGCCCGCGCGACGAACGCTTATGAAGCGGCGCGGACCAAGGCGGCGCGGTTTTTGGGCGCGGCGTCGGAGCGGGAAATCGTGTTTACGCGGGGCGCGACGGCGGGTATCAATCTTGTCGCCGCGTATTACGTGCGAGCGGTTTGCGGGCCCGGGGACGAAATCGTCATTTCGGCGATGGAGCATCACAGCAACCTGCTTCCCTGGCAGCGGGCCGCCCAGGCGACAGGGGCCCGGCTGATCTATATTCCGCTGCAGCCGGACGGCACGTTCACGCTTGAGGATGTCGAGCGAACGATCACGGACCGGACGAAAATCATATCCGTTTCCCACGTCTCCAACGTGCTCGGCGTCGTCAATCCGGTGAAGGACATTGCGTCCATCGCCCGGCGGCACGGGGCCGTTCTCGTCGTCGACGGGGCACAAAGCGCTCCGCATATGAAGGTGGACGTGCGGGAGCTCGGGTGCGATTTTTACGTATTTTCGGGCCATAAAATGTGCGCGCCGACCGGAACCGGCATCCTGTACGGCAGGCAAGAGCTGCTTGCGCGGATGGAGCCAGCCGAATTCGGCGGCGAAATGATCGATCATGTCGATTTGTACGATGCGTCGTGGAAGGAGACGCCTTGGAAATTCGAGGCGGGCACGCCCAACATTGCGGGTGCGGTCGGCATGGGGGTGGCGATTGATTTTTTGGAGCAGGTCGGTTTGGACCGAATCGAAGCGCATGACAGGCAGCTGACCCGTTATGCCATCGATCGAATGAAGCAAATGGACGGTTTGACGATCTATGGCCCGGAAGAAGGGCGTCTCGGGTTGGTCACGTTTCGGCTGGACGGCGTCCATCCGCACGATGTGGCGACCTTCGTTGACTCGTACGGGGTAGCCATTCGGGCGGGCAACCATTGCTGTCAGCCGCTGATGAAGCATCTGGGCAGCGGCGCGACGGCGCGGGCGAGCTTTTATATGTACAACACGGAAGAGGACATCGACCGGCTGTTGTTCGCGTTGCGGAAGGCCAAAGCGTATTTCGGGGAGGGATAAGATATGAACGGTATGGTGATGGGGGATAGCGCCTTGTTTCCGACGTATACGAGGAATCCTATTAACCTTGTCCGCGGGGAAGGCAACCGGTTATGGGACGATCAGGGCAAGGAGTACCTTGATTTTATGTCGGGACTGGCGGTGTGCAACCTCGGCCATGTGCCGGGGAAAGTGAAGCGGCGGATTGAGGAGCAACTGGGGCAATTGTGGCATGTCTCCAACCTGTTTCCGATTCCGAATCAGGAAAAGTTGGCGAAGCTGCTTGTCCGGCATAGCTGCGCGGATCTCGTGTTTTTTTGCAACAGCGGCGCGGAGGCGAACGAAGCGGCGATCAAATGCGCAAGGCGGTACCACCAGCGGGTGCTCGGGAACGGCAAATACGAGATCATCACGTTCGAAAAATCGTTCCATGGGCGCACGCTCGCCACGTTAACCGCAACCGGGCAGGATAAGGTGAAGGACGGCTTCCTTCCGCTGCCGGAAGGGTTCGCGTATGCGCGCTACAACGACATTCAGTCGGTGAAAGATACAATCACTGAGCGGACCGCGGCAGTCATGCTGGAGCTCGTGCAAGGAGAAAGCGGGGTGCATCCGGCCGATCCCGGCTTCGTGAAGGAGTTGGCCGACTTGTGCAAGCGGCAGGGATTGCTGCTGATCGTCGACGAGGTGCAGACGGGTGTCGGACGGACGGGCAAGCTGTTCGCCTACGAGCATTACGGCATCGAGCCGGACATCGTGACGCTCGCCAAGGGGCTGGCCAGCGGCTTCCCGATCGGCGCGATGCTGGGGCGGGCCAAGCTGCGGGACGCCTTGTCCGCGGGCAGCCACGCCTCGACGTTCGGCGGCGCTCCGCTCGCCACCGCAGCCGGCTTGGCGACGCTGGAGACGATGCTGGAGGAGCGCTTGCCCGAACGCGCCGAGCGGATGGGCGCGTACGTCATGCAGCGGCTGACGAGCCGGCTCGTGCTGAACGACGTCGTGCAGTGCATCCGCGGGGTGGGGCTGCTCATCGGCATCGAATGCACCATGCCGGTGGCGCCGATCATTGCGGAGCTGCACAAGCAAGGCCTGCTGGTGCTGCCAGGCGGCACACACGTCATCCGCGTCATGCCGAGCCTCTATGTGACCGAGGAGGAAGCGGACCGGGCCGCCGATATTTTGGCGGCGGTGCTGGCGCAGGTCGAGCGGACGGCTTGCTTCGATTAGAGTCTTGCCGGGTAGTTTCATTCGACTAATCATAGCTTTGTCGGCCCCCCCCGGGAGAAATAACGGGAAAATATGTAGTTAATATAGGACGGGGTATCACTTCGGAGACATTTAACTGGAAAAGATGTAGTTAAAAATGCCCCTTTTTCTCCAGAAGTCGCAAACTGGCTCGAATAGATGCATGTTTTCCATTTATTTGTTCAAAAACTGGCGAAACCGGCGAAAATAACTGCATGTTTTGTATGTATGTGTTGCAATGACATTGAAAGAGGTCGAGTCTACAGACCCTTATGTTGAAAACCCGGATGGTGCTAATTCGCTTCGTGCGACTATTCATGGTAAACCTATCATCAACCCGTACGGCGAGTCGAGCACGAAGCCCCGGTCCAGGCCAAAAAGCGGGACCGTCATAGGCGTATTAGGCGATCTTCTGGACCCAATCGGCCAGCCAAGGCTGAAGACGTCCCTGCCAGCTAACGGCTTCGGCCGTCAGCCGTTCCCTTGCTTGAACCCGTCGCTTTTGACGGTAGCGATCAGCTGCTCCATAAAAACGCGGCTCGCCGCGCACAAATATTTGTTTTTGCGGTAGACAACGCCGATCTGCGTCGTAAGCGCCGGCTTCTGGATTGGCACCGTGGCGATCGCCGGGTTGTTGATGTAGTCCAGGTAAGCTTTCGGCAAAATCGTTACGCCGACGCCCTTGCTCACCATGTTGATAATCGACTCCATCGTCGTCATTTCCAGCACCGGCTGCGGCGTGAAGTCGAGCGCGCGGCACTGGTCGTTGATCAGCTGGCGCAGATGATACGGAGCGGGCAGCAGCACCGACGGGGTTTCGCGCAAAATATTCAGCGTCACGAACGCCTCCTTGGCGACCGGGTGGTCTACAGGAGCGGCAAGCGCCAAATTGTCTTTATACAGCGGGATGCTTTCCAGATCCTCGTGCTCCATCGGCAAAAAGACGATGCCCAGATCAAGCTCGTTTTGCAGCAGCTTATCGTATATATCGCCGGTGCGCAGGCCGAGAACCGAAAGCTCGACGCCAGGATAGCTGCGGTGAAACGCGATGACGGCCTTTGGCAGCAAATAATTGACGACCGTCAGCAATGCGCCGATCTTGAGCGAGCCCCGCTGCAGCCCCTGCAGCTCGCTGATCGCGGCACGTGCTTGCGACAGCTCGTGAAATACGTTGTAGCAGTGGTGCAGCAATGTTTTGCCCGCCTCGGTCATGACGGTGCGCTTGCCGACGCGATCGAACAGCGGCGTGCCGATTTCGTGCTCGAGCAGACGAATTTGCTGGCTGAGCGAGGGTTGGGCGATGCCCATCTTTTCCGCGGCGCGGGTAAAATGCAGCTCGCGGCATACGGCCATGAAATATTCCAGTTGCTTGAGTTCCATATGAGAACCCCTCCTTCAAGGGTGATCGATGAATGTTAGGTGACAACGAATGATAGGCAAACGATAATGTTTTTAAGAAGATCATAACATATTTATTATAATATCATTTTTCAGCGGAGCTGAACATTTCTGATATTTCAAGAAAAGCTTCAAATTACGCAGGGTCAATCATCGTGGAAAAGGCTTCGAATAGAAGCTTTTCTTACGAAATCTCCCGGGGAGGTGCGCGCTTGAAACAAGTTTACAATTTTAATGCGGGACCGGCGGGTTTGCCTCCGGAAGTGATGCAGCAGGTGCGCGAGGAGCTCCTGGATTTGCAAGGCACAGGGCTGTCGATTCTCGAAATTTCGCATCGGAGCAAGGAATACGAGCACATTAACGGCGAAACGCAGCGGCTCATGAAGGAGCTCATGAACATTCCTTCCGAGTACGAAGTGTTGTTCCTGCAGGGTGGGGCCAGCACGCAATTCGCGATGGTGCCGATGAATTTGCTCGCTCCGGGCCGCCTGGCCGGTTACGTGCACAGCGGCAGCTGGTCGGGCAAAGCGGCAGCGGAAGCGGGCAAGGTCGGCCAAACGTACATTGCGGCAAGCTCGGAAGCCGAGCGGTTCCGAAAGGTGCCTGATTTGCGCGCGGTGGAAATCCGTCCCGGAACGGCATACGTGCATTTGACCTCGAACGAAACGATCGCAGGCGTTCAATTCGATGATTTCGTCGCTCCGGGCGAAGCACATTGGGTTGCCGATATGTCGAGCGATATTTTGTCCCGGACGATCGATGTCTCGAAGTTTTCGCTCATTTACGCAGGTGCCCAAAAAAATCTCGGCCCTTCCGGCGTCACCGTCGTGATCGTCCGGCGCGATGTGCTGGACGGCATCCCGAACCTTGGCGCAGGCCGTCTTCCGGACATTATGAATTTTCGGGTGCATGCGGACAATCGCTCGCTTTATCACACGCCGCCGGTATTTTCCGTGTACGTCGTCCATCTGGTGCTGCAATGGATCAGCCAAAACGGCGGAGTGGCGGGCATGGAGCGGCGGAACCGCCGCAAAGCCGACCTGGTCTACGGCGCCATCGACGAGAGCGGGGGCTTCTATGACGGGTTAGCCCATAAGGGGAGCCGATCGAAAATGAACGTGACGTTCCGCATCGCGCATGCCGAAGAGCTGGAACAGAGATTTTTGCTGGAAGCGGAACGAAACGGGTTCGTCGGGCTTAAAGGACACCGCGATGCCGGCCATTTGCGGGCGTCGCTTTACAATGCGGTAACGGAAGAGCAGTGCAGGGCGCTCGCCGGTTTTATGCGAGATTTTCGGAAAAAGTTCGGTTAAAGAGGCAATTTGTCACGATAAAAGGCAGGTGATCTTTCATGGCGCAAGCCGACATCCTTTCGATGAATGTAGGCAAGCCGCAGCAGGTGCAGTTTCAAGACAAAGAAGTGTCCACGGGCATATTCAAGCTTCCGATCGATCGGCCGTTGTTTTTAAGCCGGGTCAATTTCGAGGGGGACGGGCAAGCGGACCTTGTTTACCACGGCGGCGTGGAGAAGGCGGTATGCGTTTATCCGTACGAGCATTATCCATTCTGGGAGCGGGAGCTCGGCACCAACCTGGAATACGGCGCATTCGGCGAAAATTTGACGACGCGCGGACTTGTGGAGACGGACGTCTGCATCGGCGATACGTTTCGGCTGGGCGAAGCGATCGTGCAGGTGAGCCAGCCACGGCAGCCGTGCTACAAGCTGACGGTAAGGTACGGCCGTCCCGAGCTGCTGCTCAAGGTACAGGAGACCGGGTATACCGGCTTTTATTTTCGGGTGCTGAAGGAAGGGCTCGTCTCCAAAAACGACGGATTGCAGCGGATCGCGCACCATCCGAAAGCCGTTACGGTCGAATATGCCAACCACATCATGCATCGCGACAAAAACAACGCCGAAGGCAACCGCAAGCTGCTCGAAGTCGACGAGCTGTCGGTCAATTGGAGGCGGACGTTTACGAAGCGGCTCGAAGGCGCCGAAACGGATACGAAGGAAAGGTTAACCGGCAACAAGTAACGGCAGGCGTTGGGAAGTGTTAATCCGGGAGGTGAGAAAGCATGAGAATTCATTATATTCAGCACGTTCCGTTCGAAGGACTCGAAAACATCGACGATTGGGCGAAAAAGCAAGGGCACGGCCTCACCGGCACGTTCATGTTCGAAAAGGAGCCGCGGTTTCCGCAGCTATCCGAATTCGACATGCTGATCGTTCTCGGCGGTCCGATGAGCACGTACGACGAAGAGGCCTACCCATGGCTCGTTCAGGAAAAACAATGGATTCGGGAAGCGCTGCGGCAAAAAAAGCTCGTACTTGGCATTTGCCTGGGTGCGCAGCTGCTGGCGGAAGCGATCGGCGGCCGGGTGTCGCGCAACGAATTCAAGGAGATCGGCTGGTTTCCGGTCAAGCTGTCGGACGGGGCCCGATCGTCGAAATTTTTTCGCGATTTTCACGACGTATTCGTCCCGTTCCACTGGCACGGGGATACGTTCCGGCTGCCTTCTGCCGCGAGGACAATCGGCTTCAGCCGGGCATGCCTCAACCAAGCTTTCGAGTATGAAGGCCACGCCGTCGGGCTGCAGTTTCATTTGGAAACGAAGCAGACGGGCATCAAGAGACTGCTCGACCACTGCGCCGGCGAATTGGAGGAAGGCGCGTACATCCAGAAGCCGGAGCAAATGCTCGGCCAACATGAGTATATGGCCCATGCGAAGCTGATTTTGTTCGCTTTGCTTGATGCTTTTGAAAGGAGCTTTCTGACGGCGGACCAAGCGGCGGGGCAATAGTAACCTTCACAAAACTAAGTGATTGCTTTCGAAGCTCCACAAAACTTTCAGGAGGAATCAAAATGGAAATCGGAACGAACCGAGTTAAACAAGGAATGGCCGAAATGCAAAAAGGCGGCGTCATCATGGACGTCATGAACGCCGAGCAGGCGAAAATCGCCGAAGCCGCGGGAGCGACCGCGGTCATGGCGCTGGAGCGGGTGCCGGCGGATATCCGCGCGGCGGGTGGAGTGGCACGGATGGCCGATCCGGTCATCGTGGAGCAGGTCATGCGCGTCGTCTCGATTCCCGTCATGGCCAAAGCGCGCATCGGCCATTACACGGAAGCGCGCGTGCTCGAGGCGCTCGGCGTCGACTACATCGACGAAAGCGAGGTGCTGACGCCGGCCGACGATATATTCCATATCGACAAGCAGGCTTTCACCGTTCCGTTCGTATGCGGTGCGCGCGATTTAGGCGAGGCTCTGCGCCGAATTGGCGAAGGAGCGGCCATGATCCGCACCAAAGGGGAACCGGGAACGGGCAATATCGTAGAAGCGGTGCGCCATATGCGCATGATGCTCGGGCAAATCCGCAAAGTGCAAAGCATGAGCAAGGACGAACTGATGGCTGAAGCCAAGCAGCTCGGCGCTCCGTACGAATTGATGCTGCAGGTGAAGGAGACGGGCAGGCTGCCTGTCGTCAATTTCGCCGCCGGAGGCGTGGCTACGCCGGCCGATGCCGCGCTCATGATGCATTTGGGGGCGGACGGCGTTTTTGTCGGGTCGGGCATTTTCAAGTCCGATCAACCGGAAAAGTTCGCCCGCGCGATCGTCGAAGCGACGACCCACTTTACGGACTATGCGCTGATCGCGAACGTCTCGAAAAACCTCGGAACGCCGATGAAAGGCATCGAGATTTCTCAGCTGCAATCGGGCGAACGGATGCAGGAGCGGGGAATATAACCGGAAGGCGTTGCTCGATGTAGCAGCTAAATGCGTTGCCGCCATGGGATTTATCGAAGCTGTTGCGCAGTGCGTAGTTCCATATCGGCGGCATATAACCGTTGCGGCGTAAGTGGCCGCTAGCGATGCGTGGCCGCTGCATTGCAAGTTGCGGGGCTGTATAAGGCATAGCGTATGCGGTTCGCCGCACAATGAATTTGCGAAATGAAGACAGGCGGGGGATTGCTCAATGGATTTACAGGAACGGCTCGCGGAGATCGAGCGCCGCATTCATGAAGCTTGCCGGCGAAGCGGAAGAAGCGACGAGGACGTAGAAATCATCGCCGTCACGAAGTATACGACGCTGGAGACAACCGAGCGTGTGCTTCGGCTTGGCGTGGCCCATATCGGCGAAAGCCGGGCGCAGGATGCCCAGGTGAAGTGGGAAGCGTTGCATCCCGGAGGGACCTGGCATTTTATCGGCCACTTGCAAACGAACAAAGTAAAGGACATCGTCGGCAAATTCGATTATATTCATTCGTTGGACCGCATGTCGCTGGCCCAGGAAATCGAGAAAAAAGCGGCCCGCCTCGGTATCGCCGTCAAATGCTTCCTGCAGGTTAATGTTTCGGGGGAAGGCAGCAAGCAGGGGGTTGCGCCGGAGGAGCTGCTCGCATTTGCCCGGGAAGTCGCCCGAATGCAGCATATCCGGGTTGTCGGGCTGATGACGATGGCGCCGCTCGAAGCGGACGCCGAGGCGACAAGACCGGTGTTCCGAGGGTTGCGGCAATTACGGGATGAGTTGAACGATCACCTGATTTTTCCGTACCCCGTCCCGCACCTGTCCATGGGGATGTCGAACGACTACGAGGTTGCGATCGAGGAAGGCGCGACCTGGGTGCGACTTGGTTCGGTTCTCGTAGGAAGGTCGTATTAGGAGCTTATTCGAAGTGAAGTTTGCTTTTCGCGTCCAGCTCCCCGTTTCCCTGGTTCTCGGTATGCCGACTGCTGGCGTTGGAGTTCCCGCGTAACAACTGTAAAACCTGTCGTTAATTTGGTCCCCTCTGGCCTTTATTTGACCGATTAAATGGAAAACCTGAATCTATTTCAATCGATTTTAAGGCAATGGGAGAAAAACGAATATTTTAAATACAGGTTTTCCATTTATTTCGTCCAAGCCCTGTACTCCTTACGTAATAACTGCGTCTTTCCCGTTATTTCACAAGGGGGGCTGGGCGATGAAACGGCATAATATTTTCAAAAAGCTCAGCTTACACTTTCGACACGACCGCAAGGGTACGTGTCTTTTGTTTTTTCGGATAAATGCCCGTCGGCCGACACCATATCGATAAAAGCTTGCAGCGCGCTGCTGACGAAGGCATCGTTGCGCCAAACAAAATACGTGTTCACCCGGCTGTAGGCGGCAGGAATTTCGTGAATTCGAACGAGTCCTTCCGCCGCCGATTTCGAGATAACGGTCCTTGGCAGCAGCGAAACGCCGAGATTCGCCGCAACGCCGCCAAGAATCGCCTCGATCGTTCCGAACTCCATGACGAGCGGCTCCGTCAAGCCGACCGACTGCAGCCATTGCTCCAGCACGCTGCGGTAATAGCAGCCGATATTATACACGAGAAGCGGTTTCGTTACCGCGACCTCCGTATCGTCGATGGATGGCGAGGAGACAAGGACGAGTTCCTCCTCAAACGCGGTAGTCGATGCCAGCTCGGGATGCGAATTGCCGTAACCGACAAAAGCGCCGTCCAGCTCGTAATGCAGCACCTTCTCCATGAGCAGCTGCGATTGCCCGGTCGATAACCCCAGCTGCACATCGGGGAACTGCCGGTGGTAGGCAGCGAGCAGCTTCGGCATCCGAACGGCCGCAGCCGTCTGCATCGAGCCGATCGTCAGCCTGCCACGCGGTGCCGTTGACGCGCAGACGGCTTTGCCGGCTTCGTCCAGCAAACCGAGAATTTTGTCCGCATAATCGAGCAGCGTTCTGCCGCTTCCGGTGAGCGTCATCCCCCGGTTGTGCCGCAGGAACAACACGGTGCCCAGCTCCGATTCGAGCTGTTGTATTCGGGCGGTGACGTTCGACTGGACGTAATTCAGCCTGGTGGCCGCTTTCGTAATCGAGCCCTCGCGGGCCACCGTTTGAAACACGCGCAAATCTCCGCTTTCCATGGCCATCATCCTTTCTGTATCTAATGATTCTCTTTGGTATCACAATTAATGATGAAAGTTATCGATATCAATCATTTTACTTGAAAACAAAGCGCGATTACAATAAGGCGTATCAAACAAAGAGATACAGAGGAGCTGGGGACCATGAACAAATATGTCTATGTCGTGTTGGTGCTGTTATCGACTTTTCTGATGGGCATTGCGTTTCCCATCGGCAAAATGGGGATGGAATACGCGCCGCCCTTTTTCCTGATGAGCATCCGGTTTATCGCAGCGGGGGCGCTGCTCGCCCTGTTCCTGCGCAAAAGACAGCAACCGCGCGGCAAGCAGTGGTTTCAAGTGACGGTGCTTGGTTTGTTTCAATCGGCCGGCGTGATGGGGTGCGGCTATTACAGCATGTATTGGATCACCTCGGGCGAAACGGCGATCCTCACGAGCTCGAATCCGCTAATCGTCATCATACTCAGCTCGCTGTTTTTGGGTGCCGCGTACCGCTGGCAGCAATGGTTCGGCGTAGCGCTAGGTTTCGCCGGCGTGGCGGTCAGCTTCGGCCTGCACCTTACGCTGAATCCGGGCACCTTCATCAGTATTGCCGGAGCGGCCTGCTTCGCCATATCGACGCTGCTGGTAAAACGGTGGGGCGCCGGATTCGACATGATCGTGATGGCCGCTTATCAGATGCTGGCCGGAGGGCTTGCGCTGCTTGCGCTTAGCTTGCTGACCGAGCATCCGCATTTTATTTTTACAGGCGCTTCGCTGCTCATCGTCATATGGCTGGCTGTGATGTGTTCCATTGTTCAGTTCGCCGTCTGGTACTATGTGCTGAGCAAAGGGGATCCGGCGAAAACAAGCGCATTTTTGTTTCTGGTGCCGCTGTTCGCCGTCATCTCCAGTTGGTTTTTGTTAGGCGAGACGATTACGTGGTACACCGCGGCGGGAGGGGCGCTGATCTGCGCCGGGATTGTACTGGTCAACGGAATGGCTCAGCGGGCAGTCAAGCGGAGCCACATCCAGGATAAACAGCTCGCGCCCTCTTAATTGCTAGGGATTGCCGGAGCGGAAAAAGAACTTCAATGACGGAAGTTCTTTTTTTTTGTCCGCAAAATACGTCGGTACAAACGGACAATTGAATCGTCCCGTTCGAAAACCAACTATGGCAGGTTGGTGCGTCCAATGTATAATGAACGTATCAACGGACCATAGAGGAGAACGGGAACACCATGAACGAGCTTCAGCATGAGCAGCTGCGCAATGTGGGCATTTTCGCCCATGTCGACGCTGGGAAAACAACAACGACGGAGCAAATGTTATATATTAGCGGACATATTCGCGCGTTAGGCAGTGTCGATTCCGGCACGGCGCAGACCGATTGGCTCGAAGTGGAACGGGAGCGGGGCATATCCGTGCGGGCGGCGGTGACGCGGCTGACATGGAAAGAGACGCCCGTCAACTTGGTCGATACGCCGGGACACGTCGATTTCCTGTCCGAGGTGGAGCGTTCGCTAAGGGTGATGGACGGCGCCATTCTGATCGTATCGGCGGTGGAAGGCGTGCAGGCGCAAACCGAAGTGATCTGGCAAGCTTTGCGGGAGCTTGGCACTCCGACGCTCATCTATATCAATAAAATGGACCGCATCGGTGCCGACGGCAGGGCGGTGCTCGGGCAAATCCATCGTCTGCTTTCCAGGCAGGCGGTACCGATTCAAGCGCCGCTTGGCGCGGAGAGCGATTTCGCCGGCACGACAGATTTGCTCGTTGATGCCGTGGCGAGTTCCGTTGCTTTCCCCGAGGACGCGGCGTTTTACCGAGAGCTGCTCATGGCGACGGTAGCCGAGCAGAATGACGAGCTGATGACGTCTTACTTGGAGAACGACGGGCTTTCTTTCGTGGAGCTCATCTCCGGTCTAATCGGCGGCGCACATGGCGGGGAGCTGTTCCCCGTATTGTTCGGCGCATCAGCCCGCGGCATCGGCGTGCCGGAGCTGCTCGATGCGGTCGTGCGCTTGATGCCGCCGGCCGGGGGCTCGGAGGTGGCGCCTTTGTCGGGCGTCGTATTCAAGATGGAGAAGGATCCGACCATGGGCAAAATCGCTTACGTGCGACTGTACAACGGCGTTCTCCGCAATCGGGACACCGTGCTGAACTATACCTGGGACGTGCAGGATAAAGTGACGCAAATCCGCCGGGTGCACGGGCAGAAGACCGAGGACATCGGCGTGCTGAAAGCCGGGGACATCGCTGCCGTTTACGGCTTGAGCCGGGCGCGTATCGGTGACGTCCTCGGTTTGCCGGAAGGCGTGCCGGGCGAAACACGGCTTGCAGTGCCGCTGCTGACCGTGCAGGTGCGCTGGCAGAGCGAGGCGGATTACCCGGCCGTCGTGGCGGCGTTCGGGGAGCTGGCCGACGAGGATCCGCTGCTCGACCTGCAATGGCTGCAGGATGAGCGGGAGCTGCATCTGAAGGTGATGGGGCCGATCCAGATGGAGGTGCTCACGCATATGCTGCGAAGCCGGTTTGGCCTTGACGTGACATTCGGCGAGCCGTCCGTCATCTATAAGGAAACGCCGGCCAAGGCGGGAGAAGGCTTCGTCGCGTATACGATGCCGAAGCCTTGCTGGGCGGTGCTGCGTTTCCGGATCGAGCCGGGCGAGCGGGGCAGCGGGCTTGTGTACGCTTCGACCGCTAAGGTGGATAGGCTGCTGGAGAGCTACCAGAACGAGGTGGCGCGCCGCGTGCCGGAAGCGCTGCAGCAAGGACTGCTCGGCTGGGAGGTCACCGATCTGCGCGTCACCTTGGTCGAAGGGGAGCATCACGTGTGGCATACGCACCCACTCGACTTCGTCGTCGCTACGCCGATGGGCATCATGGATGGCCTCGCTAATACAGGCACGAAGCTGCTCGAGCCGATGCTGCGGTTCCGTTTGTCCGTTCCCGAGGAATACGGCGGCAAGCTGATGAACGAGCTCGTGCTCATGCGAGGCCAATTCGAGGCGCCGGTCGCCCGGGGCGAGCGGATGGAGATCGAAGGCGTGCTGCCTGTCGCGACGACGCTGGATTTCCCGGCGCGGCTTGGCTCGATGACGAAGGGGAGGGGCACGCTATCCACGTTTTTCGACGGCTACCGTGAATGTCCGCCGGACGTTCACGTGGAGCGGCAGCGCCGCGGCGTCAATCCGCTCGATCAGGCGAAATATATTTTGGCCGTGCGCAATGCGCTCAGCCAGAAATTTTAAAAAATATTTTTAAATCGACCGTACAGTTTTTACGCTTGGTTGCGTTAATACCGTAGAACACAAAGCTTCACAAGAGAGGAGATTTGCTTTCTATGCCGTTATTCGAGCGTATCGACAGCATTTTTGTGCCCGTGTCCGATGTGAAAACATCCGCCGCGTGGTACGAAAACCGGTTGCAGCTTAAGCCGCTTCCTTCCGAGGGTAGCGGCTTGGCGTCGTTTCAGGTATGCGAAGGGAAGACGAAGCTGACGCTGGTGGAAACGAAACATTTTCAACCGATCCGCTACATCGACGAAAAACATAAAGCGCCCTACTACAATTTGCACACGCTCCATTTTGAGCGAACGTGCGCCAAGTTGAGGGAAGCCGGCGTTCCGGTGTCGGATAGGATGGAGAACGAGTACATCTACTGCTGCGAGTTAACCGACCCCGACGGAAACTGGCTTGGCGTATGTTATGAGAAAGAGGGCTCGCCCTTCTACAAAGCGGAGCAAGAGGAGCCTCGCCTGTTCGACCGTGTCGGCGCGGTGTTCATTCCGGTGCGGGATTTGCAGCGTTCGCTCGAGTGGTATGAGAAGGGATTGGGGCTGACGCTTTACCACCATTGGGGGACAGGAGCCGATCTGGGCGTAAACGGCAAGGACAATCTGATCACGCTGCTGCAAACGGACGAGGTCGGCACGAGTTCGCTTGGAGATGCGGGACGGAGCTACTTCAGCTTTTTTGCCTCGGACTTAGAAGCGACGCGCAGCGTGCTCGACCGGAACGGCATTCCATCGATGGCATCGGCGGAGGAAGGGGCGTTTGCTTATAGCAGGCTGATTGATCCCGACGGGCACGGGCTTCTAGTTGTTTCCGGCGTGAAGGAATGGGCGGCTGCGACCGTCTAAGACCGTAACATTAGGGAACACATGTTTCCTTTATAGTTGGTATGTGGTATAATTATCCAAGTTGTATGCGAGGAGGAAGCTCTTTGAGTCGATTCATTAGTCACGTCCAAATTCCGGTTCAAGATTTAGAGAAAGCAGCGGAATGGTACGTTCAATATTTGGATTGCGAGTTTTTGGCCAATTTCGGCGATTTCGCATTGGTTCGGTTTAAAAATGACGGGGTCAACATTTTTTTATGGAAAACGTCGGATGAAACGACGGCTTCTTTCACCGTAAACGGCACGCCGCGAGCAACGATTGGCTTCCAGGTCGACGATATGGACGCGCTGCGAGAGAAAATACTGCAATCCGGAACCCGGATCGAGGGAGATGGACTTGCTGCTCCTGACGATGAAGGAAGAAGATTTCTTATTTTCTCCGACCTGTACGGGAATTGGCTTGTCGCGCATACGGCATAGGTATGACCGCACCGGCTGTAACATCATTTTATGATATGGAGGTTGTTCCTTCGTATGGAATCGGTAAGCGATAAAGTAGAATTGACCAACTATTATTTTAGCGGACTTGAAGCTTCCCAGATCGGAGCGCTCAAATCGGTCCTTAATTATTATCAAGCACCTATCTCGGCGTCATGGATTTATGGGATGACGGGCATGGCTTTTTTAACCGTGCATGATCAAACGTTTCTTAAGCCGAATGCCGGACCACCCGATTCGGATTTGTTCCGGTTGGCGCGAAATTTCGGATTGCATATCGAGGGTGTGCATACGTACGCAGAGCTTGAAAGGTTCCGAGAACTGCAGCTGGACATGTGGAATAAGGCCAAGGAAGCGATCGACCAGGGGTATCCCGTCTTTGCCAAAAACATCGATATCGAGAACCAAACCTCCGTTGTTTACGGATACGATTCGGCCGGGTATTACACTTATTCGTGGCATGGCGGAGAAGGGCACGATCTTGCGGACGATGTTATACCATGGGACAAACTGGGGAAATCGTATTGTCCTTGCAGCTATTGCAGAGGGCGCAGGGAGGGGCGAGATTCGAACGAAAACCGCGGGAACGATAAGGGGCTCATTTCTTTGCACTGGGCCGCCCCGGTCCCCGCAGCGGACCCGCGACTAGCCATCCAAGCCGTACTGGAATACGTCATTGCCTTAAACGATCAGGGATCGATTCATTGGCATAACGAAACTCTTTTTGTAGGAGAGCAAGCATATCAGGGATGGATTCAAGCTCTGGAACAAAACAAAATCGATAAATACTGGTTCAGCCTCACCTTGGAGCCGATCGCTGATGCAAGATCCCACGCGGTTCTCTTTTTGCGCGAAGTGAAAGATTTGGACATCGGCGTTTCTTCGGAACGGATCGACGAGGCTCTGGAGATTTATACGAAAGTAGCGGGAATTTATAAATATCTGGTGCAAAAATATCCCTACGAGCAGCCGCGCGAATGGATGGAAGATGCAGACCGCGAGGAGAGCGTAACATTGCTCAAGCAAGTCATGCAGTACGAGAAGCAGGCATTGGATATGATCAAAGCGTGGCATGAAGATATAAAAGCAATTCCTGAGTAACTGCTATTGAATTTTTGTATAAATGAGTGAGCGAGGGGTGATCGAAAATAAACCTTAGACATGAAATCGTTCAGATTTATTTGCCTGTAAGGGACATGAAAAAATCGGTTCAATGGTACGGCGAAACGTTCGGATATGATGTGATCTGGGAAGATGGACATATGGCGAACTTGAAGCTTGTTCACGGGCCGTTGCTGTTTTTGAAAAAAACGGCTGAAGCCGGACCGATTCATTTTACGTTCGAAGGGGCGGATCATCCGGTTATTAGCTTCAAAACTTCGGATATCGAAGCTTTTCATCGTGAATTGAAAGCACGTAATGTCGAAGTTGGGCCAATCAACGACTACGGAATGGGGAGCAATGGCCCTTATCGGGATTTTGAAATCAGGGATCCTGACGGTCATTTAATCGAAGTGAACAGTTATCCGGATCTAAGCTTACCGTGTTATAGAGGATATTGAAGAGGATACATAATACCTGAGTTTAGGAGGATCTTCAAATGAAAACGCATACCGAACAATTGAGCGTTCAAACCGAATCGATCGGCGAGCTGAAGCTGGTCGGATTGGCCGTTAACGTTGCTTTCGAGGGCGATAAATCGGCGATTAGCCGGACAAAAGCGCTGTTCAACGAAAGAAGGCACGAAATTAAGCATCAAATCAACGAAGAACGATATGTTTGCCCGTGGTTCAGCAACGACGTCATGTTCACGTACTTGTATTGCATGGAGGTCAGCAGTATAGAGTCTGTCCCTGACGGCATGATCGGCATCACCTTGCCTGCTTCGCAATACGCGACTGTATATTACGACGGTCCGAAACCATTCAACCCGGACCCCTATGGCGCTCTCTACGACTATCTGCGGCAAAATGGGCTGACTCATAAAAACGGCGGCATGAATCTGGAAATCTATTGGTTCGATCGCGAATGTACCGATGAGCGGATCAGTCTGCAAATTTGCGAACCGGTGGAATAGTCGGAATCTCAAGAATGAATAGCGCTGGATGGGGTGACTTTGATTGACATATGAAAAAAAAGAATTGGCGGAACTCATCATAACCGGCTTTAGCCTTCGTTGTCACCCGGAGGATTGTATTCATGAAATTCCTAAAGCAAGGGATATGCTGCTGCTTCGCAGAAACGAAATTGCGCATAGGGTCGATGACATGTGATCGGTGAGGGAGGACATATTGTGAATTTTCGCTATTTGGACGACATTTATTTGCCTGTTACAGACGTTGAAAAATCGGCTGCGTGGTATCGGGAGCACTTCGGTCTCAAGGTGATTCAGCGGGGAAACGTGGCGCAAGCTCCTGCAATTGCGTTGTCGTTTGCAAATACCGGCTTTGTGCTGGTCCAGTCCGATACGGTCAATCGGTATACGCATATTCCGTTTAATTTCCACACGAACCGGATCGAGGAGCTGCACCGTACGCTGCAAGCCAAAGGCGTTATCGTCACGAAACTGATCGATGAAGGGATGCTTTGCTGCGACTTTTACGATCCGGACGGCAATCGGGTCGGTTTGTGCTATGAATCGGCTCCCGAGGGGATAGAGTCCCATCTGGAAGTAGGTGGAACGTTTCTGGCCGTCCGCGATTTGGATGCGTCGGTACGTTGGTATCGGGATAAGCTCGGATTCGATTTTCATTATTTTAGCGCCACCGGAGGAGCGGGATATGTCGGGCCGACCCCGGACTATGTGGAAGGCCTGACGATCCGTTATGCGGGCGTTAGACCGTTTTCGCCCGAGTCGCCTTGGAGCAGAATGGCGCTTGTGGAAACGCCGGAGGTTTATCCGCTTATCCATATTCCGTATATGATCCAATCCTCCGATGCGAAGGAGGACTATATGCGGCTGCGGGCGTTAGGCGTTCAATCGTCCGACTTCCAGGATGATGGTTCGCGGAAACAGTTCCATTTCTATGATTACGACGGCAATCCGATTGGGATTGTCCAGAACGGTAAAGGGGAATGACGATGAACGGACCGAAGTTGACGGGCATCGACAGCATCTACATTCCGGTCAAAAACCGGGAGCAGGCCATGGCGTGGTTTATTCGGTATTTTGGCCTTGAGGTCGAAGGAGATCATTTGAAGATCGGCTCGCAGCTGGAGTTTTTCTTCTTGGAAACGGTTGACGAGACAACGACCAATTTTACGACCAAGGATTGGGTGCAAGGGGAGTCTCGATTTGAGATGCCGGCGTTTTGTTTCAGATCGGCCGATATCCAACGTTTGTACAGCGAGCTGAAAGAAGCGGGCGTTCGGGTAAGCGAGCTTATTCGTCATGGATGGTTCAGCGAATTTGATTTCTACGATCCCGACAATAACAAATTCAAAGTGTGGGAGCCGAATAAGCAAGCTCAATCATAGGAGGAGCGTAGGATGAGCCAATTATTGACGGGGCGGTACGGAATTATGCTGTATGTCCCCGATTTGGAACAAGCAAGCGATTGGTACTGCCGCAATCTTGGTTTTACGTTGGGGCCGCACGATTTGAACCATTTTGTAGAGCTTCACATCAATGGACAACATGTGCTGCATCTTTTTCATTCCGACGATTGTACTCCATTGTCTCAACCGATCATTTCGCTGCAAACCGGCGATATCGATGCGGCTTACCGTACATTGCGGGACAATGGGGTCGAAATCGTATCGGACATTGTTCGTCGTTCCGATCACGCGAGCTTTATATTCCGGGATCTCGCCGGGAATGCCGTAAGCATGGATCAGTTTTTTTAGACTCCCCCGGAAATGAAACAGC
Source organism: Paenibacillus sp. sgz302148 (assembly GCF_056120465.1). NCBI lineage: Bacteria > Bacillati > Bacillota > Bacilli > Caryophanales > Paenibacillaceae > Paenibacillus > Paenibacillus sp. sgz302148. The sequence continues at coordinate 20,915 of NZ_JBVYOJ010000017.1, read as the reverse complement.
GACAGCCAGTGGACAAGAAAATGAATCCTGGACTGCCGTTATTTCATTAAAGCAGGCAGCCGAAATTTCTTTAGTAAATTATAAATCGCGAATATACCATGCGTCGCATGCAAAATGCTCGGAACCGGCAAGCGGCGCTTCCAACTGACGAAAACCGTGTTTCGTATAAAAGAGGTTAGCTGCCTGCATATTTTGCAGCGTTTCCAGATAACAAGCCCGATAATGCTGCTTTGCGAACCGGAGCGCGGTCTGCAGCAGCTCCGCTGCAATTCCTGTTCCCCTAGCTTCCGAAAGCAAATACATCTTCTGAAGTTCGCAAATCCTTTCCCCAGGGGAACCGAATTGCGCGATCCCACAGCCGCCAAGCATCTTGCCGTTTGCATCGAACGCAACCCAATAGGCCCTGCCCTCTTGGTTATAATACTCGAACAGGTGGCTTAAACTTGGGTCTTCCCATGCTAACCCTGCGCGATTTCCGCCAAACTCGACCAAGGTATGCCGGATAATCGCTTCAATGGCGCTGTTATCTATAGCCTGAATTGTTCTTATGTTCATTCACTGCCTCCATATCAACATGATGCTTATTTTCACCGTACAATTATAGCAGAAAAAGAAAGGAAGCGAAGTTTGTCATGAGACATCCATCGCTTCCTTCTTCGGTTAAGTTGGCAACTCCCTGGTCTAGCGAATCGGGATTTTAAGTTCGAGCCCGTTGTTGATCTCGGGTGCCTTCATTTCGATCGTTGACAACGTCAACTGCTTCTGCGCATCGATCGGCGGCAGCTTCATGACGAACGAGTACCGTCCCGGCTCCGCCTGGATCAAGTCCGGCATCGTGTCCTTGAATTTGTTCCCCGATTCGTCCTCAATCCATACGGCATCCGCTTGTTCATAAGGACTCGCGCCTTCGATATCGTAATAAAGCAGCGTCGCGTCCGCCGCGAACTCGACACGGGTAACCGTCAGTTTGCCGGCTTCGCCTTGGGATAACGTGATCGGCAATTGCTGCTGATTCAGCGGCGTCGTGTGATACACCGGTTCATGCTTTCCTGCTTCGGATGAGACGGAATACGGCCGAACGATCAGGTAGTCCGGAATCCGCCCGATCGGCGTAAATTCGAGGCGATGCTCGGTCAGGCGGAGCTTGTCGCCGTCGCTCGTTTGGCTGCTGCTGCTCGCGCCGGTGAACTGAAGGAGCACTCCGCGATCATCTAGCAATTGAAACAGGTTTTGATGAAACGGGATTTCCGCCACCTCCGCAGGTTCGATCATATCCACTTCGACGGAGGTTACCGCAGGCGAGAGGGTCACTTTTTTCGCTGTTAACGTGGCATCCTTGGACTGAATGCTCGGAGCATCGTTTTCTCCGAACGTTTTGACGAAAACACCGTCGGTCAGCTTCTTCACCGGGATCGTGAATGTCCAAGCTCCTTCGACGCTTAGGGGAATGCCGTCAACCTTGTGGCCCCAATTTTCCATCTTGCGGTATTCCAGCTTTAACGTGAACTGGTCCGGAAGCGGTTCTGTCGGCTTATAATCGATCAATCCTGCGTACATGCCGTCCTTGACCTGGTCGCCCCGCGCTCCCGAGCTGAAATTGATCGATTTTCCGTCCGCATACATTTCGGGGCGTTCCGGACGGAGATCGCTGTCGCCCTCGATCACGTATCCGACGGATAAACGGATGCCGTCATAGAGCACTTCCGTAATCGTCATCGCGATGTCTTGGTCTTCCGCTGTCATGTTGATTCGGGAAGACAAACCGGCTTCTCCCGATTGGCGAATGCCGTCGTCGCCCAGCATTTCGAAGACGGAGCCGATCACGGGCAGGCTTCGAATCGCCCGGGCCATGTCGGGATTCACGAGACTAACCCCGATGACGCCGCCGAAGGCGACGCTAGCGGCGATGACCGCGTAACCCGCTTTGCGCCATAACTTGCGGTTCGATCTCGCGGGCAAGGCTGCAAGCGTTTCGTCGATACGCGTGCGAACAACCTGAGGCGTATCCGGATAGCTCCCTTTTAGACGGCGTCCTAGCTCTGCATCGATCCACGAATCATTCATACATAACGCTCCTCTCATCATCAACGTTCAAAAAACGAACCAACTTTTCCCGGGCGCGGTACAAACGCGATTTGACCGTTCCTTCGGGCATGTCCAGCATCAAGGCAATGTCCTTGAGCGCCAAGTCCTCGATATAAAACAACGTGACGACCACGCGCAGCTCTTCCTCCAGGGAGCGGACCGCTTCCCACAGCTCCAAGCCCATCTGCATTTCATTGTCATACGCTCGTTCGACAAGCTCCGCCATCGGAATCACTTGCTTGTTCGTCTTCAGCATGCGCTGGCATACGTTAATCAGGATACGAATGAGCCATGTTTTGAAATAACCGGGTTCCTTGACCGAACGTATCGCCTGGAACGCCTTCAGAATCGTTTCCTGAATCGCGTCGGCGCATTCCGTATCGGACTTCAGGAACGATTTGGCCACCCGATACATCGTCGGCCGCTTTGATCAGACGCACGAACGCTTCGCGGTTTCCCTTTTGCGCCCGGATGACGTCTTCCGAATGATTCACTATATTCACCGCCTTCTTGTTATCTGTACATTAGATCACCCGGTAGTGCGGTAGGTTCACGGCAGAGCATTAATCATAGCAAAAACATAATAAAACCCTCATGCTAACCGGTTGCGGCCGGGCATGAAGGAAGTGGATCTGCCTTACTTTTTCGATGTTGGTTAAAAACGAAAGCTGCCTAATTTTACAACAAATGTTCTTCAAAATAACGCTCGAGCACCGTCGCAACGCCGTCTTGATCGTTCGTACCGGTGATTTCCGTCGCCGATCGCTTCAGAAGGTTGTAATTGTAAGCCCCAAGCACTAAACGAAATGCAATAATGAACCGATTATACCATGTGGGCGTATTTTTCACTCCGTTCAAAGAGTGATCGAAATTTGTTGCAAATTGTAAAAATCCGCTATATACTGTTACTGAACAAAATTTCATAAAAGAACAAATGTTCAACAGGATGTGGAGGCTTGTTATGGTAGGCAACGAGGAGAAAACCCGGCTGTTGGTTAAAGTGAGCAGTTTATATTACATCGATGGTTTGAATCAGCAGGAAATCGCCGCACGGCTTGGCATTTCAAGACCGCAAGTCAGCCGGATGCTCAGTTCGGCCAAATCCGAAGGGATCGTGCAAATATCGATAAAAAATCCGTATTCGGAGGAGCAGCAGTACGAGCGGGCGATCGCAGAGACATTCGGCATTCACGATGTGATCATCGTTAACGTTGCGGACGCCGACCGGGGGCTTGTCGATTTGCAGCTGGCAAGGACAAGCGCGGCATTGCTCGAAACGGTATTGAAAGACAACGACATCGTCGGTGTCATGGCAGGCAAAACGGTAGCCGCAATTGGCGCAGAGCTAGGCTTTACCGCTCGCAAAGGGCTGCAGTTCATTCCGCTAGTAGGCGGATGGGGAGCGGACGGCGCAACCTGGCATGCGAACTCGAATACGCGATTGTTCGGCGAGAAGCTGCGGTCGAAGTTTTTGCAGCTGCACGCGCCTGCCGTCGTCGCTTCGGCGGCCGCACGGGAAGTATTCTTGCAAGAGCCGGAAATCGCCGAGGTGATTCAATTCGCGAAACGGGCGACGGTAGCGATCGTGAGTATCGGACAAGTTTCCGATCAGGCAACGATGGTGCGAACCGGGTTTTTCGACGTCAAAGAGATGGAGGAAATGAAGCAGGCGGGCGCGGCGGCCAACTTGTGCACTTCGTTTATCGACGCCAAAGGCGCGGTAGTTCCGTATCCGACCGAATCGCGGATGATCGGGCTGTCCGCCGAGGAGCTGCGCGAAATCCCGAACATTATTGCGGTGGCTAGCGGCGAGGACAAGGTAGCAGCTGTCGGGGCTGCACTGAGAGGACGCTGGATGGACGTGCTGGTCACCGATTTGGAAACCGCCAAGGGCATTTTGGAGTGGCATCGCTTGCATCCGGTTTCCTAAGCGAAAGCGGAATGCGATGTATATAGATTAGTTCAGTTTATATTGAGGAGGACAAACGACAGATGAAAAAAGCAATGCTTATCATGGCAGCCCTTATTCTTGCATTCTCGCTGTCAGCATGCGGAAAGAAGGAAAGCGGGGGAACCGAAGGCGCGGGTACCGAAGGCGGGAAGCAAAAAACAGTGGCGATTTTGACGCCATACCTGCAGTCGGTCACGACAAACGAGATGGTCGAGGCATTAAAGAAACAAGCGGAAAGCCACAACTGGAAAACGAATGTCGTGGATACGAAAAGCGATTTCGGCATGCTGGCAAGCCGCATGGAAGATTTGATCTCGACCAAGGTCGACGCCATCGTGCTCGTAAGCGCCGATCCGTACCAGTTGAAAGCGCAAATTAAAAGCGCATCGACGAACGGGATTCCGGTTTTCGGCTGCGACTCCGGATATATTGAAGGCATGACGATGAACGCGACAAGCGACAACACGGAAATGTCGAAAATGATTACCGATCACTTGTTCAAAACGATGGGCAACAAAGGCAACCTCGTCGTTCTGACGCACCGTCCGCATCCTGGCGTACTGAAGCGCTCGCAGCAGCTGGACGACATGCTGGCCAAAACGCCGGACATCAAAGTCGTAACCGAACAGCACGTGCAAGTGCCGGGCCCGATCGAAAACGCGCGCCAATCGATGGAAAACCTGCTGCTCGCGAACAAGGACGAAGGCTCCATCACCGCCGTATGGGCGGGCTGGGACGAGCCGGCGATCGGAGCGGCTCAAGCTATCGAAGCGGCTAACCGGAAAAATATCGTCGTCGTCGGCATCGACGGCACAAGCCAAGCGGTCGACATGATCAAAAAGGGCTCGCCGCTGATCGCTACCGTCAAGCAAAATTTCTCCGGCATGGCTGACATCGTCACCAAGCAAATGGATCTTGTATTCCAAGGCAAGCCGGTGGAAGGCACGGAACTTTACGCTCCGGCTACGCTCATTACGAAAGAAAACGCAGGCTAATCAACGGCATGATTCGATAACCATATGGGAAAGAAGGAAGCGAGCGGCTCGTTTCGCTCGCTTTTTTCGTCCCAAGATTTTCGCCATCATGATGACACAGCGAGCATACAACGGGAGGAATAACAATGTCGCTGCTTGAAGTAAAACGGCTCGACAAAAAATTCGGCCAGCATTACGCGCTTTCCCAAGTTACGCTGGCGATCAAGCCGGGGGAGACGCACGCGCTTGTCGGCGAGAACGGAGCGGGCAAGTCGACGTTCATCAAAATGATTACGGGCGTATACGCTCCGGACGGCGGCGAGATCGTATGGCAAGGCAAGCCGGTCCATATATCGAGCCCCAAGCATGCCCGCGAGCTCGGCATTAACGTCATCCATCAGGAGCGCCAGCTTGTCCCTTCGTTTACCGGGCTCGAAAATTTATATCTCGGAATGCCTTACCCGAAGGGCAAATTAGGTATTGGAGTAGGCTGGAAGGCGATGCTGGAACGGGCCGAGAAGCTGAAGCGGGAGCTTGGCGTCGACGTGCCGCTTGACGTTCCGGCACAGGATATGTCGCCGCCCGAGCGTACGATGCTGGAAATCGTCAGGGCGATGATGATGGAATGCCGGCTGCTTTTCCTGGATGAGCCGACGGCGGCGCTGACGGACCGGGAAGCCGACATCTTGTTCCGGTTAATCGGGCAGCTTAAAGCCCAAGGCACGTCGATCATCTACGTGTCGCACAGGCTCGACGAGGTGCTGCAGCTATCCGATCGGATCAGCATTTTGCGAAACGGCACGCTAGCGGCGACACTTCAGCGAGGGGAAGCCGACAAGGCGGCGTTGATCCGCTTCATGACGCATGCCGAGGGGAAAGCGGAAGCTGAGGAGTCGAAAGCCGTGAAACGGAGAGCGGCGACTTCGGAGCATGCGCAGGACGTGCTGCGGGTAAGCGGCCTCGCGACGGCCGACGGCAGAGTGAAGCAAGCGAGCTTGCATGTCCGGCAAGGCGAAATCGTCGGTATTTTTGGCTTGGCCGGCTCGGGACGAACCGAGCTGATGGAGGCGATTTACGGCACCCGTGGCAAAAGCGCCGGAGAAGTCGCCATATCGGGGCAAACGATCCGCCGCCCTTCGCCGAAACGATCGTTAGCCTCCGGCATGGTATTGATCCCGGAGGAGCGCCGCGCGGATGCGTTAGTCATGGGGATGACGATTCGCGAGAATATGACGCTTCCAGTATTGTCGGAATTTTCAGACGGCTGGAAGGTTGCCGGAGCCAAGGAGAGGTCCGCGGTCGACTCGTGGATGCAATCGCTCAAGGTCAAGGCGGTTGGTCAGGAGCAGGCCGTAGGCGAATTATCCGGAGGGAATCAGCAGAAGGTCGTATTCGCCAAGGCGCTGATGTCGAAGCCGGTATTGTTCCTGTGCGACGAACCGACGCAAGCGGTCGACGTCATGACGCGCGAAGAAATTCACCGCTTGCTGAAAGAACAAGCGGACAGCGGATGCGGGGTTCTCTTCGTTTCGTCCGACCTGCAGGAAGTGCTCGACGTGTCGGACCGGCTTGTCGTTATGCATAACGGGGAAACGATTGCCGAGCTGCCGAACGACGGCTTGACGGCGGACCAGGTGCTTCAGCTCTGTTTCTCCCAACATCAAGGAAAGGAAAGTGAAGAACTTTATGGAGCGGCAAAGTAACGCAACTGCAGCAACCGCGGCAACCGCGGCATCGGGCTTCCGTTTCGGCAAGCTGATGCGCACCTATGGTACGGCATTCGCCTGTATCCTGATCATCATCGTATTCAGTGCTTTAAGCCCGGAATCATTCGCGACATTAACGAACGCGATTAACATCAGCCGGCAAATCTCGTTTCTGGTGACGATCGCGATTGGCGCGACGCTCGTCATGGCCGTCGGCGAGTTCGACTTGTCGGTTGGGGCGACCGCCAGCCTGGGCGGCGTCATCGCGGCCAAGATGGCCGTAGCCGGCGCGCCGATCGGCATCGCTTTTCTCGTGCCGCTGCTTGTCGCGGCGGCGATTGGCTTCGTAAACGGCTGGATCGTGACGAAATTCCGCGTTCTTTCGTTTATTACGACGCTCGCCATGGGCACGGTTCTCGGCGGCTTTACGTTTTGGCTGACTGGCGGGTCGACCGTATTCGAGAACATCCCGGAGTCGTTCCGTACGGTTGGGCAATCGGAATGGCTCGGGCTGCCGCTGCTGTCGATCATCATGGTGCTGCTGACGATTTTGTTCTGGTTCATCATGTCGCAAACCGCTTTCGGCCGCAGGCTGTATGCGATCGGCGGCAACGAATCGGCATCCCGGATTGCCGGGGTCAACGTCACGCTGAACAAAAACGCGGCGTTTGCCCTTTGCGCGGTGCTTGCCGCATTAACCGGCATTTTGATGGCTTCGCGTCTAGGTTCCGCGCATCCGACGGGTGGCGGCGGGTTGTTCCTTCCGGCTTATGCCGCGGCATTTTTGGGCATGACCGCGTTTAAGGAAGGCGTTCCGAACATTTGGGGGACGTTCGTCGGGGCGGCGATCATCGGCATATTGGCCAACGGATTAACGATTCTCGAGGTGCCGACCTTCATGCAGGACGTCATTACCGGCTGTATCATCATCGTAGCGGTCATCTTGCAGAAGCTGGGACGTGGCGGACGTTGACGAAACAAGAGCGGGTAATCAACAAGAGAAACATGATGGCATGGGAAAAAGCGGAACGGAAGCAGGAGGCTTTGCTGGTCGGTTATTTTGTGGCCGGCGACCCGGGAGTGGAGCGGTCGCTCAGTATCGTAAAGGGCGCGACGCTGGCCGGGGTCGATATATTGGAAATCGGCGTGCCTAGCGCCGAGCCGTCGTTCGACGGGGAAGTGATCAAGCGGGGGCATCGGCGCGTGCTGACTCGAATTGGCAGAGAGGTCGGAGAGCGGCCTGCCGATGAGGGTGTCGCAGCCGGCAGCGAAGTTTCGGCGGCTGCGGCTGCAACTGCAGCTGCGGACAAAGCTGACGGCGCGCTGCCGTCGGCCGTTCGCTCCGATGGCGCGGTTTCGCCGGAAGTTGTTGGCCCCGCTAGTACGGTAGCTTCCGACGTGGGTGCGGGACTTGCGAAGGCGGATGCGCTGAAGCAAGCTACGGACGCCCAGGTGCAACGCGAAACGATGGCTTATTGGCGCAAGCTGCGGCATACAACGGACGCGCCGCTATGGGCGATGGGCTACAAGCGTGAGGTCATTGCCTCCGGTTTGTACGTCGAGCTGGCCCGAGAAGGACTGCTGGACGGCCTTGTGCTGCCGGATTGCTCGCTTGCCGAGCAGCTTGAAATCGCCCGCGATATGGAGCCTTACGGCGTGGACGTCATTCGTTTCGTCCATGCGGCCATGAATGAAGCGGAGCTACAGGCAGCACTTGAGGGCGCCACGATCGTTTACGCGCAGCTGTACACGGGAGCTACCGGCAATCCTTTCGCCCAATTCAAGGATTTTGGCGAATTGTGCCGCCGGGTCAAGCGTTACACCGATGCGATGGTGCTCGCCGGATTCGGTCTGCGTTCGCCGGAACGGGTGCGGGCCGCGGTGGAAAGCGGCTTTGACGCCGCCGTTGTTGGCTCCGTTTTTGTCGCCCGGTGCGAAAACGGCGAGGTCGATTATTTATACCGGTTGATCGCGGATATGAAGGAAGCGACGAGTCGTCGCGGGAAGGAAGGGAATGAAGGATGAATGCCCCGAAATACGTGGCTTCGTTCGATATCGGGACGACCGGCGCCAAAGGCGTCTTGGTCGGCAAGGACGGTACTTTAAGCGGCGGGGCGAGCATCCCCCTCGATACGATCTACGGGGAGCATCATACCGTGGAGCAGCATCCCGAGCAATGGTACAAGGCTGTAGCCGAAATTACGCAGGCATGGTGGGCGTCAGGCGTTGATCCGAAGCAGATCATGATGATCGTGTTCAGCGGACAAATGCAGGATTGCATCCCCGTCGACGGTGACGGCAATCCGGTCCGGCCGGCGATATTGTACTCCGACGCACGGGCATCGCTTCAAGCCGGACAGGTGCTTCGCAAGCATGGCGAGGATACCGTTCGGAGAGTGACGGGCAATCCGTTCGACGGATCGATGACTTTTCCGAAGATAATCTGGATGAAAGAGAACGAACCGGAGCATTACCGGGCAACGGCAAGCTTCCTGATCAGCTCGAAGGATTACGTCGTCCGCAAGCTGACGGGACGCTTGGTTACCGATCCGACGACAGCCGCTACTTCCGGCATGATGGAGCTGCCGGAGCGAAGATTCGTCCGCGGATGGCTGCAAAGCGCCGGCATTGAAGCCGATAAGCTGCCGGAGCTGCTCGCTGCCGACGAGGTCGCCGGCTTTGTGCTGGAGGAAGCTGCGGCATTCACCGGCTTCGTGGCCGGCACGCCCGTGCTGTGCGGAATCGGCGATGCCGGGGCGACAACGCTGGGCGCCGGCGTAACCGAGGTCGGCGAAATGTACGCCTACCTGGGGACGACAGGCTGGGTCGCTTTACCTACGCGCGAGCCTGGCAGCTTTAGCGGCGGCGTGTTTCAGCTTGCCCACGTGGATCGTGAGCTGCTTATTACAATAGCGCCGCTCATGAACGCGGGCAACGCCCATCGGTGGGCGCTTAACGTGTTCGGATGCGGAGAAGCCGTAGGGGACGCCGCTTTCGCCGAAATGGAGCGGGCAATGGAACAATGCGAGCGACGCGACCACGGCGTCCTGTTCCTGCCGTATTTGAACGGCGAACGCTGCCCGGTACAGGACCCGCATGCTACCGGCTGCTTTATCGGCTTAACCGCCTCGACGACCAAGGCGGAGATGAGCCGCGCGGTGCTCGAAGGGGTGGCGATGGCGATGCGCCAGGTCAAGGAGCTGCTCGCCTGCGGCTGGGACGTGAAGCGATTGACGCTGATCGGCGGCGGAAGCCGAAGCCGGGTATGGAGCCAGACGATCGCCGACGTGCTCGGCGTGGAGGTTGTCGTCCCGCAGGAGTCGCAATATTTGCCGGCGCTTGGCGGTGCGGCGACCGCATTCGTCCGGTTCGGCTGGGCCGAGAGCTACGCTGCATTTGCCCGCAACGTGCTTGACGGCTTCCCCGCGGAGCGATATTCGCCCGATGCGAGCAGCGTGGAAATGTACGACCGGGCGTACGCGAAATACGTCAAGCTGTATCCGGCATTGGCGGATGTGTTCGGAAGCTGAGCAAGCGGTAGCCGGGCTAGACGTATACCGGGCAACGGAAGGTTAAGCAAAACGAAAGGTGAGTCTAACGGGGGAGCTAGCCGGACCGAAGCTGGACTAAGTGGACATTGACCTAACCAAGCGCTCCGACCTTTTAGGAAACCTGCAACTGTACATTGTTGATGCGCTTTTGCAGGTTTCTCCTTCCAAATGGTGTATCGTTAAAAAATTTATTTCATCGGAACCATCAGTTCGATTTCCTGTCCCGCCTTCGTTCGGTCTCGAAGATCGATGGAGGCGCTTTTTACTTCCAGGACATACTCATTCTGATTCACTTCGTAACCGTTCTGCCGAATGAACGAGTTCACTTCTCCGTAAGCGACGTCTACGTAGGACTCCAGAGGCCCTTGATAGTGTAAGCTTGCATACCACAGCGGGGGCAAGACGATACGGACCATATCTTCGGGCACCTCAAGCGGGTGATGCACTTCGAATCCGAGAATATAATGGCACCGTTCGGGATCGGGATCGTCCGAAATTTGCGGATACATTCCGAAAATTTTGTCCGGCACCGGATGCACGCGCAGTTCAATCAGCCTTTTCTTCAGTTTGTCCCATGTATTCGGAATTTCGGCTCCCATCTCCGAAAAAGGGCAAATCAAATGCAAACCCACGATCGTGCTTTGTTCCCGCAGAACGGTTCTCGCCTTCAAGCCCATAGCATCTCCTCTATATTGCGTTCATGTTCATTCGAAGCATACCACATATTACAATTACCGAGCGAAAAACTTGTTTTTGTTTGGGATGCGGTCGTTCAAAAATAAACGAACAGTCCCGTTTTATCGTCCGGCGTTAAGGCGTACTCCCGCTCGTGATGGGTCAGCTTGTCGACATATTCGCGCAAGCCAAGACCGGCGATCATCCGGTACGTTTCTTCCAAGCTTTTGCCGGGGAAAAATAATCCGTCGGATATCATCAGCACCTGCTTCAAACGGTCGATCCGAACCCGCCCCGTTCTGATGTACTCCGGGACCTCATCCATTCCGTTCAGAACGGAGTATCCTTCAGGCGTGTTCGCCAAATAACGGTTGTACGTATAGGTATGAACGGGAACTTCGTAATAGCTTTCGTCCGGCAGCTCGGCCCCCCGAAGACGATCGCGCTCCCTTACGGCTCGCGCTCTTTCGTTTAACTGCACGAGCGTGTTCGGGGTAAGCACTTCGACCTGCCCGTCCCGGTACTCTGCGATGACGATGCTGTCCCCCAGTTGGCCGTAGGTAAGCCATCCGTCTTGAATGTGCACGGCCGCAATGCAAGTGGCCCAATACTCATGCTTGATCGCCAAATCGAGACCGCTTTCCAGCATCCGACGCTTCAAGAGGGCGTTCGTCGCGCCGATCTCTTCCGTTAGCGAGCCTACACGCTCCAGCCCCTCAAAATGCGCCTTCACGTGCCGCGAGGCGATAACTGCGCCGTTATGGCCGTCAGTATCGCGGAAATCGCATAATGGAGTAACGCCGTCCAGGACGCCGAACACTCCCGCTTGTTCATTCACGATAAAAGCGTCCTCGCATATTGGTTTTAACGGGCTGCATACCGACAAAACGTCATGCCGCATCATGATCTACCTCCGCATTCCTTGTTCTGAAACTATCGCTAAACTATAACTAAACTATCGTTAACGCCGTTAACACCGATTATATCACGATGAGGGCAAACGCGTACGGTGTGTGGTCAACGCCAAGGTGGTTGCCTTTTTGCTCACGTTTACTCTGCCTGCTTCCGGTGATATGATACAAATAACGTCCGGCGGAGGAGGTGGGGGATTGAGCGCGCTCGGGCAGTCCAAACGATGGAAGCTGCTGCTTGCTATATTGCTGTGCCTACAACTGATCTCGATTCCTTCGATCGCCGAAGCTCAGACGTCGGATGAAATCTCCTCGATCTCGGCCCCGAAGCAGAAGCGACAGATCGAAACGGCGCATCGAACTCTTCCGGTGCACCATGTTGTTTTCGCGGCTGTCGTTTCCTTAATCGCATTCCTGACCGTAAGGGAGATCAACCGTACGACAACGGCGCAGTTTCAGCCATATGCCGATTCAGCCGTACCGATTCGTTTGAAGCACTTGATTCTGTACCCGCTTAAATTTACGTCCACTTTCGTGGGCAAAGCCATGGTTTCCGCACCGCTCAATTCCAAATACGGAAAGGGGATACGGACCATGGAGGATAAATCTTCATACCAAGCCGATGCCAAAGAAGCGAAACGAGTCAGCGGAGAAGTTTTTAAAGCGCTGCTGTTTTTCGTGATGATGATCGTTGGCTTGCTCGCCTATTATGTTTTGAAAGGATAATGGTCGCTTTCGATAAGGAGCAGTCTGCCGCCGGCGGATTGCTCTTTTTGGTTCGTCGTACGCTGTTGATCGAAAAGCTGATCTTTCACCGATTGTTTGACTGTGGTTAAGATCATGGCGAAAAGCGTCAAGCGGCCGTCTTTCGTGTGCTACAATGGGGCTGATTCATCCGATAAGACGAGGAATATGGCTTGCATACAAAATAGAATGACAGGTTGGAAAGAGGTGCTTAGCATGAAGATGACGTTTCGCTGGTTCGGCGGAAGCGACCCTGTGAAACTGGCGGAAATTCGCCAAATTCCGGGCATTTACGGCATCGTATCGGCCGTGTACGATGTTCCCGTCGGAGAGGCGTGGCCGCGCGAGACGATCGCCGCGTTGAAGTCCGAAATCGAATCGCACGGCCTAAAGCTTGCGGTCGTTGAAAGCGTTCCCGTACACGAAGATATTAAGCTTGGAAAGCCAAACCGGGATCAGTTGATCGAAAATTACAGTCAAACGATCCGGCGGTTAGGCGAGGCGGGTGTGCCTGTCGTTTGCTACAATTTTATGCCGGTGTTCGATTGGACGCGTTCCCATTTGGCCTTTACGCTCCCGGATGGCTCCACGACGCTGACGTTCGAGGACGAAACGATCCAGCGGATGAATCCGGCACAAGGCGATTTGTCGCTGCCCGGTTGGGATTCCAGCTACACAAGGGCGGAAATGCAGCATTTGCTGGAGCAGTACCGCGGCATGGGCGAAGACGACTTGTGGAGCAATCTGGCTTATTTCCTGGAGCGTGTCATTCCCGTTGCCGAAGAAGCCGGCGTGAAGATGGCGATCCATCCGGACGATCCGCCATGGCCGATATTCGGTTTGCCGCGCATTGTTAGCAATTTGCGGCAGCTGCGCAGGCTTGTGGACCATATCGACAGCCCTGCGAACGGCATCACGTTCTGCTCCGGCTCGCTTGGCGCCGACCCCGACAACGACTTGGACGAGATCATACGTTATTTCGGAGGGCGGGGACGGGTCCATTTTGCCCATACGCGCAATATTCTTCGCACCGGCTATCGCTCTTTCCAAGAATCGTCGCACCTTTCTGAGGACGGTTCCATCGATATGGTGCGCGTGCTGGAGGCGTTATGGGATACCGGCTTCGAAGGGCCGCTGCGTCCCGACCATGGCAGGATGATCTGGGGAGAGCAGGGACGCCCCGGATACGGGCTGTATGATCGCGCATTGGGAGCTACGTATTTGAACGGCATTTGGGAGTCGATCGATAAAATAAAACGAGGGGGCAACTAACATGAAGCTATCCGTATTTACCGTCGCAACGCCGGATTTGACGCCGGAGGAGCTGGCCGCTACCGCTTCGGAAGCCGGCATTCAAGGGGTGGAATGGCGCTGCAAGGAGACGCCGGAAGGAGCGGAGCAGCAGCCTCCTTCGTTCTGGGGTATCAACCTAAGTACGATCGATCCCCGCGCTACCGACGAGCAGCTTTCCGTATACAGCGGTGCCGCGAGCCGTTACGGGCTGCAATCGATCGCGCTGACGCCGTATCTGACCTGCGGTGATTTGGAAGGGACCGAGTCGATGTTCAAGCTCGCCGGGCGGCTTGGCGCGTCGATGGTCCGCGTTGGCGTTCCATTTTATAACGGTAAACGGCACTACAATGAGCTTCTTCGTGAAGCGGTCGATTATTTGAAGGCTGTCGAAGATTTGGCCGGCGACTATGGCATCAAGGCGCTCGTCGAGACGCACCATTTTACGATTGCGGCAAGTGCAAGTGGAGCCTACAGGCTCGTGCAGGGGCTGAACCCCGACAAGGTCGGCGTGTTGTACGATCCCGGCAACATGGTGCACGAGGGCTTCGAAAATTACCGGATGGGCATGGAGCTGCTTGGCCCTTACCTCGCTCACGTCCATGTCAAAAACGCCGGCTGGAAGCCGGTCGCGAAGGATCCCGACGGAGCGACGCACCCGAATTTGCCGCAAGCGGAAAACGGCGGCAAGGAAGCGGAGCCTCTCAATCCGATCGCTTGGTCGGGCTCCTGGAGGCCGATCGCATCGGGCATGGTACCGTGGAAGCGGGTATTGGCCGACCTGAAGGCGGTAGGCTACGACGGCTGGTTCGGGGTTGAAGATTTCAGCGAAGCGTACGACACGAAAACGATGTTAAGCTTATACGCCAAGCAGATGAGGGCTTGGTGGGAAGAGGTTGGTTGAGCGGCAAACGATTCCACAATGAAGCAAACAGAAATTAAGCGGCTTGGCCGCAATCGAGAGGAGCGGACAATATGAGTAACGTTCGAATTGGAATTATCGGCATCGGCAACATGGGGGCGGGTCATGCCAATCATTTGAAATCAGGCACGATCAAAGGCGCGGTGCTCACGGCGATTTGCGACGGCATCGCCGAGAAACGCGCCTGGGCGGCGGAAACGTATCCGGGAGTCGCCATCTATGAGGATTCGGCGGCGATGCTGGCATCCGGCAACGTGGATGCCGTTATCGTGGCGACGCCGCATTACGATCATCCGGTAGAGGCGCAGCGTGCTTTTGCCGAGGGACTCCATGTTCTGATCGAGAAGCCGGCGGGCGTGTATACGAAGCAGGTGCGGGAGATGAACGAAGCCGCGGCGGCAAGCGGCCGCGTATTCGGCATCGTGTACAACCAGCGGATGAACCCGCTGTACCGGAAGCTGCGCGACCTGATCGCGTCAGGCGAATTAGGCGAAATACGCCGCACGAACTGGATCATCACGAACTGGTACCGGTCGCAAAGCTATTACGATTCCGGCTCCTGGCGGGCTACCTGGGGCGGCGAAGGCGGCGGGGTGCTGATCAACCAATGCCCGCACCAGCTTGACCTGTGGCAATGGACGACGGGACTCATGCCGGTACGGGTGCGCGCCTTCTGCCACTTCGGCAAACACCGCAATATCGAGGTTGAAGACGACGTCACCGCTTACGTGGAGTACGCAAACGGCGGAACGGGCGTATTCATTACGACAACGGGCGAAGCGCCGGGGACGAACCGGTTCGAGGTCGCGGGGGACCGCGGCAAAATCGTCATCGAGGACGGCAAGCTGACGTTCTGGCGGCTGCTCGAGTCGGAGCGCGACTTTAACGCTCGCAACCGCGAGGCATTCGGCGCACCGGAGTGCTGGAAATGCGAAGTACCGATTTATGGCTCCAGCTCGGAGCATGCGGGCATCGTGCAAAATTTCGTCGATGCCATTCGCAATGGCACGCCGCTTGTCGCTCCTGGCGAAGAAGGGATTCAAGGCCTGACGATCTCCAATGCGATGCATTTGTCGACATGGCTCGACGATTGGGTCGAGCTGCCGTTTAACGAGGATTTGTACGAATCGGAGCTGCGCAAGCGGATTGCCACGTCGCGATATCGCAAACCGGAACCTGCTGCAAGCGGCACGGCGCCGGTTGATTTGAAAGGGACGTTCTAAGGGGAGCTCCCTGGCAGAATCAAACACACCTCGATTAGACTTCGAAAAAAAACACGTTCTTCGCGTTCTCCGCGGAGCGTGTCCAATAAGGGGGAACGACGGATGGAATTACATCCTTCAAGTGATGCGAATCCCGCGAATGCCATTCAGTCGCGCCGGCCGGATGCACCGATCGAAACGTTGACCGAGCTGGAGCAAACGGTACGGCATATCGTTTCGGAAACGCCGGTCTACGACATCCATACCCATCTGTATTCGGCCGATTTTGAAGAGCGGCTGCTGTGGGGCGTCGATCAATTGCTCGTTTATCATTATTTGACGGCGGAATATTTCCGCCAAGGCGATTTGTCGTACGACGAGTTTTGGTCGCTGGACGATGCGGGCAAGGCGGACGCGGTTTGGAAAGCGCTGTTCGTCGACCGCATGCCGGTGAGCGAAGCGGCGTCCGGCGTCGTCACCGCGATGAACCGGCTTGGCTTGTCGCCGGCCGTTTACGGTCGCGACCTGGACGCATACCGCGCCGCCTGGGCGGAGAAAACGGCCGCCGCCCAAGTAGACGACGTGCTCGCCGCGGCCAAAGTGCAAACGGTCGTTATGACGAACGACCCGTTCGACTCGGTCGAGCGAGCCGTATGGCTGGACGGCGCCGGTTGCACCGACGAGCGCTTCCAGGCGGCGCTGCGCATCGACAAGCTGCTGCTCGATTGGCCGTCGGCGGCGCAAGAGCTGCGCAGCTTCGGCTACGACGTCGCAGCCAGCGATCCTGCCGCGCTGTCGCAGGAGGCAACGCTCGCCGAGGTGCGCCGCTTCCTGCGCGACTGGTGCGGCCGCATCGGCGCCTTGTACATTATGGCGTCGCTGCCCGGCGACGCCCATTACCCGGCGCCGGACGAGGCGCTGACGGCGCTGCTCGACGGCGCGGTCGTGCCGGTCTGCCGCGAGCTCGGCTTGCCGCTGGCGCTGATGATCGGCGTCCGCCGCCAAGTCAACCCGGCGCTGCGCCTGGCCGGCGATATGAGCGGCCGGGCCGACCTTGGCCTGCTGGAGCGGCTCTGCCTGCGCTACCCGGAGCTGCAGCTGCTTGTCACCGTGCTTGCGCGGGAAAACCAGCACGAACTGGCCGTCCTTGCGCGGAAGTTCCGCAATCTGACCATTTTCGGCTGCTGGTGGTTTTTGCATACGGAATCGATGATCCGCGAGATGACGGCATTCCGCACGGAGCTGCTCGGCACGAGCTACATTCCGCAGCATTCCGATTGTCGGGTGCTGGAGCAGCTCGTCAACAAATGGGATCATTCGCGGTCCGTCATCGCCGGGGTGTTGTACGGCAAGTACGCCCGATTGCATCAAGACCGCTGGCTCGTCAGCGCCGATGATATCCGCCGCGATACCGAACAATACTTCGGCGGCGTATTCCGGCAAGTGTTGGACCGCGCGAAGAGAGGAAGGCGATAATAGATGACCGAAACTTCAGGTACGCCTAATTTTCAGAAAAAAGACGGCATGACGTACGCCCCGACCTCTGCGAAGCCTGCACCGGTGTGCGCGCCGGGCGAATTCGTCTTCGCGGCGGCGGGTCTCGATCACGGCCATATTTACGGCCAATGCAACGGATTGATCGAAGCGGGCGGAACGCTGAAGTGGGTATACGATCCTGACCCACTTAAGGTGGCGGCGTTTTGCCGGACGTACCCGCAGGTGCAGGCAGCGCCTTCGCTCGACGTCATTTTGCACGACGAGGAGGTCCGGCTCGTTGCGGCGGCGGCGGTGCCGTCGGAGCGGTGTGCGCTTGGCCTAACGGTCATGGACCACGGCAAAGATTATTTTACCGACAAGACGCCGTTTACGACACTTGCGCAAATTGCGTCGGCTCGGGCCAAGGTGTCGGAGACGGGCCGCAAATATATGGTCTATTACAGCGAGCGGCTCCACACGGAAAGCTCGGTTTATGCAGGAAAACTTATTCATGACGGCGCGATCGGAAGAGTCCTGCAGGTGCTCGGCACGGGGCCTCACCGGCTGAACGCCGCCTCGCGGCCGGACTGGTTTTTCCGCAAGGCGCAATACGGGGGCATTTTATGCGATATCGGCAGCCATCAGGTGGAGCAATTTTTGTATTTTGCCGGCTGCAAGGATGCCCGCGTGGCGCACAGCAAGGTGGCGAACTACAATAACCCGGATTACCCCGATCTGGAGGATTACGGCGATGCGACGCTGATCGGGGACAACGGGGCGACGAACTATTTTCGCGTCGATTGGATGACACCAAATGGCCTCGGCACTTGGGGAGACGGCAGGGTGACCATACTCGGCACGGACGGCTATATCGAACTGCGCAAATATATCGATGTGGCGCGCGATCCACGGGGGGACCATGTGTACATGGTGAACCATGAAGGAGAGCATCATTTTGCCGTGGCCGGTCAG
This sequence comes from Paenibacillus sp. sgz302148, assembly GCF_056120465.1. Lineage (NCBI taxonomy): Bacteria > Bacillati > Bacillota > Bacilli > Caryophanales > Paenibacillaceae > Paenibacillus > Paenibacillus sp. sgz302148. The sequence continues at coordinate 2,456 of NZ_JBVYOJ010000017.1, read as the reverse complement.
GTCGGCTTTCCGTTTTTCGGGGAACTCATCTTGGATTGCCTGAACCGAACCGAGCTGGCGATGACGCAGGAGCATGCGTTCAAGGCGGCGGAGCTGTGCATTGAGGCGCAGAATATGGCGGTTGTGATCAAGTAAGAGAATTGGGAAAAGGCTAGGGATAACCGAAAAGGCTGTCGTGTGGTACAATCGTTTCAACAATGTACAACGTATACCACCGCAAACCGACGCCGGAGCGCGTCCCTGGAGGTTGATCCCGTGTCGCTAAGCCTGCAATGGCAGGAGCCGATCGAGCTTATGTACCGCAATTCGCTGCCGATGGACGGAGCTCGCTTTCACGCTCACGCCTTTTATGAATTGTATTATTTCCATACCGGAGAATGCACGTATCTGATCGGGGACAAGCTCATGACGCTTGTCCCCGGCGATCTTATCTTAATGCACGGCATGACGCTGCACCGTCCGAATCCTGCGCCGCACGTTCCTTATGTGCGGACGATCATCCATTTTGACCCGTCGTATTTGACGACCGTTCTTCAGCCGGACAAGGCGGCGGAGCTGCTGCGGCCTTTCGAGGAATTGCGCAACATCCGCCTGCATTTGAACGAGCGGGACCAGACCGATTTTGAGAAACTTTTGGCTGAGATGAACGACTTGTACATGCGCCGGGGCGATGCGGCCGTTCATGCGGCGTATGATCGTTTTGCGTTGCGATTCATGGAGCTGCTGCACATTGTCGGCGGGTGGTGCAGACAGCATGTGCACGAACGAGAGCACCGATCGGAGAAAGAACGGCACGTGCAGCGGGTGATTTCGTATCTGGAGGATCATTATGCGGAGGAGATTACGCTGGAGACGATCTCCTCGTCGCTTCATCTGACGAAACCGTATTTGTCCAATTTGTTCAAGGAAATTACCGGCACGACGGTGTTCAAATATTTGTACAATCGCCGCATCAATCAGGCGAAAATTTGGTTTCGGCTGGAGCCCCACCGCTCGGTTTCGGATATCGGCAGGCTGGTCGGCTTCCGCCATCTGGCGCATTTCAGCCGGTTGTTCAAGTCGATAGCCGGGTGCAGCCCTGAGGCATACCGCAAAGGAATTTTGCAGGAGTCGTCGCATCGCGAGGGAGACGCTGCCAGGTCGCATGTGCAGGAAGCGGGATACAACGAGTCAGCCAAAACTGCTCCATCGGAAGCCGCATCCTCGAACACTGCTCCCGAAAGAACGGTTTAACGCTGTCTGTGCTGGTAGGCAGCCTTCTAGTAGGCTGCCTCCTTGCGATGCCCGACGACGAGCAACATAAAGGAGGATTACGTCCGATGCAACCTTGCGCACCATCCCCATTATTTGATTTGACCGGCCGGACGGCGGTCGTGATCGGAGCCGGCAGCACTTTGGGCCGCGTCATGGCCGAAGCGCTGATCGCGCACGGGGCTCATGCGGCGCTTGTCGTCCGCAATCCGGACAAAGCCGCCGCCGATCTGCAGCCGCTGCTTGGCACGGGAAAGGCTAAGCTGTTCCAAGCCGACGCCATAAGCAAACCGGAACTGGAGCAGGCATTGCGCGACATTATCGAGTGGACGGGGCGCGTCGATATTTTGCTGAATACGGCCGGGGTGAATAGCGCTACGCCGTTCTTCGAGATTACCGAAGAAGAATGGGACCGGATTATGGACGTCAACGCCAAGAGCGTCATGCTCGCCTGCCAAGTGTTCGGCAAAGCCATGGTCGATGCCGGAGCCGGCGGCAGCATCATCAATATCAGCTCCGTTTCGTCCGGACCGCCGTTGTCGCGCGTGTTTTCCTACTCTGCTTCCAAGTCGGCGCTGAACAGCATGACGCAATATCTTGCCCGCGAATTCGCGCCTAGCAAAGTGCGGGTTAATGCAATCGTGCCGGGCTTTTTCCCGGCGGAGCAGAATCGTTCGATTCTGTCGCCCGAACGCGTCGCTTCCATCATGAGCCACACGCCGATGAATCGTTTCGGCGAGCCGAAGGAGCTTCAAGGCGCCGTGGTTTGGCTCGCCTCCGAGGCGGCCTCCAGCTTTGTAACGGGGGCGCTGATCCGAGTCGACGGCGGTTTCGGCGCAGTGACGATATAAGTTAATAGAACTGGAATGGATGTTGGATTTAACAAGGCGAAAGTTCAATGGTGTTCAATATTTATAGCAACAAACGAGGAACTCTATGAAAAATGGAGATGAATCGTGGACGAACGGTGGCTCTCATACGAAGCCACCGTTTTTTTTGCTTTTAAAAAGGTTAACTTTTCTTTTAAGGAAATCGAAAAAAGTTTTTTCTTTTATATGAAGGTGATTAATGGAGCTAGTTTAGGATAAAATATAGGTCGTACAAATCTTGTTGTTCGACATTTTCTCTAAAATTTTGGTAAAATGCGACATACCATTTTCCATATTATCAGATTTTCGGATAAAAAACTATATCTCGTCAAGATA